>JASHSF010000123.1 GCA_030036955.1 Nitrososphaerales archaeon | reverse complement strand
TGGAGCACTACAAGGGAAGGCTGCCCGTCTGGCTTTCACCGGTACAAGCGAGAGTGATTTCCATTTCGGAAAACCAGGTCCAATACGGCAGAAAGATTCTCGAGGAGCTGAAAGAATCAGGTATTAGAGCCGACGGAGATCTTGAATCTTCGACCCTCGGTTCGAAAATCAAAGTTGCGCAGCTCCAGCAAATTCCCTACATGGTGATTGTGGGCGAGAAAGAGCAGGGCAGCGAGAGCGTTGCGGTGAGGGACAGGACTGGTAAGACCGAGTACCAGATCAAATCAGGCGATTTTGTCGCGCGGGTAAAAGCGCAAACAAAGAATCACGAATGATTCTTCATTGCAATCAGCAAAATTCTGTCTTTGGTAAATCCGGTTATCTCTCCTTCACTGTAGGTAAACCGAAGCGACGATGCAATAGGAGTAGGGGCTTTGCTAAGCTTTTCCCGTATCCTCGATTCCTCCCGTCCGCCCATTTTCACGGGATAGAGCCACTGCTCAATTGTTCGCGACTCAGACAGAACTTTACACGTTACTACTTCTAACCCCGACCGGTTTACGTTATCTTGCCACTCACTTGGAGTTAGAGCACTTATATGGGTAGAATCACGCAATCTTTCGAGTTCGTTGAAAAAATCTTGCGTTCCCTCCGGAGGCGACATGTCGACAATACCTACTCTTCCGCCTTTGACGAGCACTCTCTGAGTCTCTTTTAGAAAATCATTGACGCTCGAAAAATGGTGGGCGGCTCTCCGCGTCGTCACTACATCGAAAGAAGAGTCGGGAAATGGAAGTTTCTCAGCTTCTCCAACTTTAAACATAATGTTTGAGAGCCCCTTTTCGGCGGCTAGCTTCCGCGCCTGCGCAAGCATCTCCTCGGTTATGTCGAGCGCTATAACTCGCTTGACACGTCTTGCAATTTCAACCGTCGTAAAGCCCGTTCCAGCCCCGACGTCGAGGGCAACTTCGGAGGGTTTCGGATCGAGTAGTTCCACCAGCTCCGCGAGATCTGACCCGTGCGCGTGACTGTGGCTCTTTGCGTAATCTTCTGCATGGATTGAAAAAAATTCCCGGGGCGAAGGACAATCCTGCGACGGCAAAATCAACGACCTAACGAAGTATTAAAGCGGGGAGTAGCGTTAAAATAGAAAGCTCAAAGGATCATGGCCTTTGGCGCGCAACAAGTGCAGTAAAAGTGCTCGTATTTTCCTTCCACCGATCTCGAAACTAGGAATTTGTGATCGCACCCAGAGTGCTCACACATATGAACCTCGTAATCCTCGGCGTGGTATGATTTAGTACCTCTGCAGTCTCCCACGAAGTTAGTAGAGTTAGCCCTGGCATCTGGAGAGGTGTCGCTGAGTATGTAGGGAAATGCTCTGCTGACCACGCACCATCACATCTATAATATATGACGTATGGCATATTTAAGAAGTTTCGCACTCATTCCACTACAGGAGTTAGCGGTCTTTCAAACGATTCGTCCGCAAACGTGTACCATTTTCCTTTCGAATTCTTCTGCTCGATCAGCATTCTCCAGGATCCGTCCTTCCAAGAAATTGTATTGTGGAGAACGCCCCCCAGCCCATCGAAGACAAATTTGATTGATGTACCGTTCTCAGTTTTTGAACCAAAACCGAGCACTTCCGAAAAGCGCCCTCCGAATGTATCGAGCCAGTGAGCGAGATAGCGCTCGCTCATATTGTCGTAACCTATGAACACCATGGCTTCGTACCCCGGATCTTTGGAATCGCTTTGCGTTGCTCCAAGAAAATGCACCCTCAAGAATTGGTGGTTGAGGACCCATTCAGCGTCGCACACCTGCTCGATTGGTTGACCGACTATAGTCCCGTGGACCTTCCATTTCCCCACAAGATTGTCAAGAAGGTCGTCGCGAAAGATGGTATGCTCGCCGTCTACTTCAACACTTTCTGCACTGGCTGTCATGCTCTGAAGAATATTCTTTGATATACAAATGATATTCTGATATCTTGGCTCAAAAAACTGATTAGATGTTCAAAGCGAAGATAGCCTGAACAGTCGAATGCAAAAAACTGCGCGCGGGTCCTTTCGATGTGAAGTTATCCGCGCTCGAACCATACAGCAATGATCCTAGCTCGCGCCTCGGCAGGATGTCAATAGACAAAGTGTTTCATGGCGATCTCGAAGCGACAAGCAAGGGCGAGATGTTGACAGCAATGACCGCGAGCGAAGGTTCAGCTGGATACGTTGCGGTCGAGCGCGTCAGCGGGAACCTTGATGGACGAAAGGGAAATTTCGCTCTGATTCATCTCGGCTTGATGGGCGGTGGCAAATCGGAACTGCGCATAAGCGTCGTCCCGGATTCAGGGACTGAGGAGCTCGCAGGAATCAACGGAACGATAACGGTAAAGATAAACAATGAAAAACACTCGTACGAATTTGATTATTCGCTTTCCTCTTACCAGAAATAACCTCTGATTTCAATGGAGGATGCGGGAGCTTCAATCTGGCTTTGCTCAAAGAACGTAGAAAAAGCCGGGACATTTCAAAGCTAATCCCAATGGCGTCGGATCATGTCCAGAGCTTAAGTATCACCTGCTGGTGTACTCTATTAATAGATATAGGGGGATGATTTTTCAACGGCGGGCGCGTCCCGAATGAAAGGCAACTGATTCAAAACGCAGCGTTCAGCTTTCTGGACCCGAAAACGAGTATCTCCACGACTTGCCGTGCGCAGGTTAACCGTGAGTGTCGTCTAGTTTCAAATCTGGGTTATATTGACCGAAGACTTTTCAACCATTTCCGGACTTCGTTAATCTGCCTTGATGGTCCAGAAGGAGTCCTCGATTAGCGACCAGAGCGTTTCTGTACCTCTAGATCTGCTTGGAAAAGCATCGCTCGTTACAGGCGCCTCTCGAGGAATCGGGGCCGCAATCGCAATAGCACTTTCAAAGGCTGGTTCTGACGTTGCCGTCAACTATGCGAGGGAAGAGCTGGCAGCTCAAGAGGTTGCAAATACTGTAAGCATTATCGGAAGGCACGCTCTAAAATCCAAGTTTGACGTAACGAATTTCAACGAAGTCAAGAACGCAATAGACAGGATCGCGGAGGACTTTGGCCACATCGACATACTGGTAAACAATGCCGGAATAAATCGAGATCGCACGCTGCTCAAAATGAGCCCCCAAGAATGGAGCGAGGTCATGAAAGTCAACCTTGACGGAATGTTCAATGTGACCAAAGCCGTCCTACCCCACATGCTAAAGGGTGGCTGGGGGAGAATAATCAATCTCTCGTCAATAATCGGGCTAACGGGAAACGTCGGCCAGTCAAACTACGCCGCGTCTAAAGCTGGCATAATCGGTTTCTCAAAATCAATTGCGAAAGAACTAGCCTCAAAACAAATAACTGTCAACGTAATCGCTCCGGGCTTCACGACGACGAGCATGGTAGAGTCTCTCCCTGAAGAGATAAAGTCGAGCCTGATACAGAGGATCCCGATGAAGCGCTTCGCGAATCCGCAGGAAATAGGAGACTTGGTAGCATACCTCGCCTCGCCGAGATCGGCGTACATCACCGGCGAAGTAATAACCATCGGCGGCGGGTTGAACCTTTAAACGCAGTGATTTTACTTACTAGTTAGGAAACTTTGAAGCTCTGGATTGATGCTCTAACTCCAAAGCAGGCGTTCTTTGCCAAGGCTCTGGTTGGCGGCGCGCCTTCCAAGTTCAAGTGCACCGTCACGACAAGAAAGTACTTGGAACTCGACGGAGTCTTGCGCCAGATCGGGCTCCAGAGCCGCTCGTTTGGAATCCACGGAGGAAAAGCACCGTTGGACAAGCTCAAGGCGGGTCTGAAACGCCAGCTTGAGCTATTCAAGTTTGCAACAGATAATGACTTTGATTGTTCGCTATCATTCATATCCCCGGAAGCTGCCAGGGTGAGCTTCGGCCTCGGACTAAGACACTACATATGCAGCGACTCGCCCCACGCCGAGGCAGCATGCAGGCTTGCCGTTCCCCTGGCGGCAGAGCTGTTCTTTCCCTTTCCGATCAGAGCTGAGAGGTGGATGCGATACGGTCTGGAAAGAAACCAGCTCTTTCCCTACCACGCGCTTGACCCCTGGGCGTGGATTTCACGAATGCCTCCACGCCATACTGTAGCCCGCGTCGTGGTAATACGACTAGAGGAATCGTTTGCAAGTTATTTCAGGTCAGGAAAAGGAGTATCGGATTCTCTGGACCGCCTGATTCAAGTTATTCCAGGCGAGTTTGAAATTGTACTGGTCCCTCGCTACAGCGAGCAAAGGGATTGGGCACTCAAGAAATTTGGGAAAAAATGCTCCGTTGCTATGAGTGCTCTCGATGGTCCGTCCCTCATAGATAGCGCGTCTCTCGTGATTGGAGGAGGGGGAACTATGACGCAGGAAGCCGCGCTGCTTGGGGTCCCGAATATCTCGTATTTTCCTTCTGCCAAGCTTGACGTCTTTGAGAATTACTATTTTCCGAAAAAGCTCAGCAAAAAAGCCACCACCGAAGCCGGGCTCGTCAAACTGACGAAGACCATGCTTCTGAACATTGAAAGCGAGGAGCGGGATTTCTCGGATCGAGCGAAGAGCGAAGTGAAAACGTTTGAAGATCCCGTAAAATTCATCTTCGATCGGCTTTCGAATTCCCAAACTAAATAAGCACGATAAAGGCTTGCTAAACTTCCTTGGCCGATAGAAACACAGTCACAGCTATTTTCTTCCTCACGGCTGGAGCGGTTGTAGCTGGTTTGGGGTACATCGGGGCCCAGAATGTGCCCATCGCTGCCTTTGGATTTTCCCTTCTCGTATTCGGCGCTCTAATCATTTTACTCTTACCAGAACCCGTTCCTAAAGACGCGTACAGGGCTCTCTTTGAGGATTCAATAAGGAACATTGAGCTCATACTTGAAGAGTCGCAGCTCAAAGAGAAAGCGTACTTCGTTCCAGTTGG
>JASHSF010000122.1 GCA_030036955.1 Nitrososphaerales archaeon | reverse complement strand
CAGTGGCAAGCTGGAATCGCTGCGCAGGCTTCTGTCGAGGGATCTGGGTTAGGGGATTCACTTTTCCTGCCAGATCTTCGCCGGTCAGTCCATCTATGAAATCAGGATTTTGCCTTGCACTGGTGAAATCAATTTTCTTGATTTTCGCGTGAGGATAAGCGCTTCTCACTATGCCCATGTAAGTGAGATTCTCCGGATTTATGTCGTCGACGTAGCGCCCCTCGCCTAACAGCAATCGGACATCTTCGACTCGCTTGCTCTCTTCGATCATTCCAGCTCACTAATGTCCCAAAACGATTCGCGCAAATGGTGTCTAGGGATCTCGTAACTCACATTGAGCTCAATACAAAATAAACTAATTGTGCGAGTCCGTTTCGCGTATCTTAAAACACTGATGAAATGATTCCTATGATCGGATTGCAGTACAAGTACGTTGTGCTCGTGAACACAACCGTTGGAAGCTTCATGGCTCTGCTGGATTCCAACATAGTACTGATATCGCTCCCGACCATTATTCGCGAACTTCCTGGCACTTCGGCAGCCGATGGGATCTGGGTGATCATGGGATATACCCTGATGCTTGCGACGGTGCTTCTGTCGATAGGCCGACTCGCCGACACTCACGGCAGGGTGAAGCTCTACAACCTTGGATTTGCAATTTTCACGGTAGGATCGGCTCTCTGCAGCATTTCAACCGATGGCTTTGTTCTGATTGTTTTTCGACTCGTCCAAGGACTAGGTAGCGCGATGATCTTTGCAAACGGCACGGCAATCATCACTGACGCGTTTCCCGCAGGCGAGCGCGGAAGGGCCCTCGGATTCAACCAAATAGGAGGAATATCGGGCTCGGTCGTTGGTCTCGTCGCTGGAGGCATTCTGACATCTACGCTAGGATGGCGTTCGATATTTTGGATCAATATCCCCATTGGAATTTTTGCAACGACCTGGGCTTACAAGAAGCTCCATGATCTCAATCCACCGCAAAGAAACGAATCGCCCGACCCCTTGGGAAATGGGCTATTCGGAATCGGTCTGACGCTTTTTCTTCTCGGACTCACGTTTGGAGCGGTTTCGGGATGGATAATTTTTGACGACGCCCTTATCGCCACTGGAATGTTACTGCTAGTACTTTTCGTTTTTGTGGAACGGCGTATAAGAAGCCCGATGATGGATCTGAGTCTATTCAAGGTAAGATCATTTTCCGCCGGAATCCTAAGCAACCTCCTCACCGCGATCGCGCGCGGATCTATCTCAATAGTACTTGTGTTTTACTTTCAGGGAGCTTTGTCAGAGGATGCCCTAACCGCGGGAATTAAAATCATTCCATTTTCAATCGCGTTCGTAATCGTTGGGCCTCTCAGCGGATATTTTTCAGATCGTTACGGGGCGAAGCTCTTTGCGACAGGCGGATTGATAATTTCAGGGATTGCGTTTGTAATCTTCTCTATTTTGCCGCTCAGCACGCCGTATCCTGTATTCGTGGTACCAATGGTTCTGGTCGGAGTTGGAGGAGGAATGTTCATAGCTCCAAACATCGCATCGATTATGAATTCCGTTCCCATGATTAGACGAGGGGTCGCGTCCGGTATGTCTTCTATGCTCTTCAACGTTGGCTTCCTTCTCAGTATCGGTATATCGTTTGCCATACTGGCGCAGAGCATGCCGCAAAACGTTTTGGAAGCTATCTTTGAAGGGGAGGCTCTCAAGGCAGGCGCAATAAACCTTGGCTTGTATCAAATTGCTCAAATGAGAATATTTCTCGTGATGGCTGGAGTCAGTTTCATAGCCGCTATTCCCTCGTGGACTAGAGGGCCGGAGACCAAAGGTCCTGTTGAAACGGTTATTCTTGAGTAATTGTCGATCTATCCTCGGAGCCCCTTTGATGATCTAATATAACGGTTGCTAAAAGAGAATTCAGAAAATTAGCTGAGTCAAACCTCTCTTTGTTCTTGCGCTAATGTTTGGAAGAATTTTGAAAACTGTACGTATTGAATGTCGAAACCGACCGCAAGATTAAAAATGGCGAGGGTCGCCATCATTCTTTCTCGATCTTGTCCGCAGTACGTGGAAAAAGCAGAACGCATAAGCGCGTCGTCCCGATATCGGACTGCGATACGTGTACTGATCTTGCGGATCAAGCCTTTGAGACGGGAAGCGAAACGGAAATTGGGCAAATCGCTGTGCGCTTCTTGCAGCACGCTGTAAACGAGCACACTGGAGAAGTGATGGCGGTGCTTGCGGAAAAATACGGCCCGATATTTTTGGGCAAGAGAGCAATGCGCTAGGCTAGCTTCTTCATTCCTGACGACAGATTTAGAATCGAAATCCGCGCTACTCTATCGTCATTCGCCTTTCATTCTGGAGTATTCTTTCGGGTGCCTCGGATAATCTGACCGATAGCTCGTGTGTATGACCATTTCTAGTTACAGACAGAGAAGCAGCTTGCCCAATCGAATACTTTGAAAGAACCGAAAGCAGATCCTTCATGTGCCGTGTTTCCCGTCCTCCTATTGACACAATCACATCACCCTCTCTCATCCCGGCTTCGGACGCAGGACCGTACTGTGACACTTCAACCACAAGAAGACCCCTGTCGACGTTCAGTCCATATCTTCTGGAGATTGGAGGTGAAACGTCCACGGCAGAAATTCCCAGCCAAGGTCTAACGACTCTTCCTTTGGAAAGTATCTGCTCCGTAACACTCCTGACTGTGTTTATTGGAATTGCAAATCCAACGCCGTTTGCAAATGGGATTATTGCCGTGTTAATTCCGATTACTTCGCCTAGAAGATTTGCCAGAGGGCCTCCGCTGTTTCCCGGGTTTATCGCCGCGTCAGTTTGAATGAAGCCTTCGAAGATAAAGTCCGCCCCGGGAAGGGCCCGTCCCAGGGCGCTGATTACTCCCAGAGAGACCGTGTGTCCGCCTGGAAGACCGAGGCTGTTTCCAATCGCAAGTGTAAATTGTCCCGCTTTGAGATCGTCTGAATTCCCCAGTGCCGCACTCGGTAGATCGCCGAGGCTGTTTCCCTCAGTTTCAATCACAGCAATGTCCGTTGCAGGGTCTGCTCCGAGAACTTGGCCCTTGAACGTGCGACCGTCCTGTAGACTAATTCTGACGACGTCTGCGGAAGCGACGACGTGGTTATTGGTAATAACGTGACCCGATTTATCAAGTATCAAACCAGAGCCCGCGCCCTCCAGAGGCATCACGCGCCCGAATCGACGGCTCCGGGCAAAGGTAGTGGCTTCTATGCTCACAACAGACTCGCTCAGCTTTTCGACAGCTTGAGTGATGTCCTTTTCCATTTCTACTAGTGTCATATGAAAGATTCCGCAGTGATCAATTATGACTTGGAATAAGATGACTAGGTAGAGGTACTAACGAGTCACGTCAGCAACCTTCATTGGAACTGCACAAGGGTCTTGCAAACCGAGCAGACCTCGCCGGTCGAAACGGAACCGCACTTTGAACAGGTTCTGATCTCTTTCTTTGGCAACGAACCTTCTAGTCCGTTTGCGATTTGAAGGACGGTTCGAAGTGTCGAGTATTTTGCTCCCGGGTGGCTCTGCTCTAATTTATTGAGGTACGTTCTGATCTCCGTCCTTATTCCTTCGTTCATGTAAGGGCAGGACTCGCTCTGGAAAGGAAGATTATTCGCATATGCGAAAAAAGCAAGCTCCTGCTCGTAAATCTCGAGGAATGGTTTGATCCTGCGCAGTTTGAAATTCTCGGAGGATTCTTTGTACGCTGGACTGAGCCACTTTATTCTTTCCGTATCTCCGGAATGAAGATTGATGAAGAACGTTTGAAGCACATCGTCAAGATTGTGCGCTGTAGCGACCACATTTGCTCCGAGAGCCTTTGCGGCATTGTCGATGGATCTCCTCCGCAAGGGTCCGCACACTGCGCAGGAGGTGCTGCTTATTCCCTTGTCTTTTCTTTGCTCGAGGGCATCGTCCAAAGCAAAGCCGAAAAATTCTTCGTAAGAGCACACAAGAAGAGGAATTGAAAGCTTCTCAGCAAGTTCCTTGGCGTTCTTGACCGATTCATCCCTGTAACCGTTGATCCCTTCATCAACTGTTAGCGCCTGAAGCTTCGAGCCGTGCCCCTTCATGACTTCGTTCAGCACATATAGCAGCGACGACGAGTCCTTGCCTCCGGAGATTGCTACTGCTACGCTGTCTCTGAAATTCAACATGCCGTACTTTGAGATTGTCTTTTTCGTTTTTTCAAAGATGGAGGCACTGAAGCACTTTGCGCAAAGAGATTCTCCGTTGTACGCCCGGAAGTAGACCGCCTTCGCACCACACCTGCAACTAGGTTTTGGACTCATTTTTTGAGCTGAGGCTTTCTCAACAGATCGAAGGGGTAGACTTTGCAAAAGCGCGTCACTCGATAACTGGTCTTTACAAATTTTTGATGAGGTAGAGTTATTAGTTTTCGCGCGACAGTATGTTCGCTGGCAAGACGCGTTGTCCGATCCGAACCAAACTAGCGGGACGAACCCCGAAGGTACCGTGCCCCCGGCAGAACGAGGGCCAGCAAAGCCGCCGGAAAAGGACAGTTCGGTCACTTTCTCTTGGGGACTAGTCCAAGTGAGGACGAAGAAGCTACTGAACCTTATCGATCGTCTAGCAAAATTCAGCGTCTTCAAAAAGATGGGCTGGGTTTTTATCGGGATAACCATTGCTTCGGCAGCGTTCCTGGTCTGGCTGATGCTCGATGAGATCTATGTCGTTTTGACCGCGTCCATCGCGCTGAAGTGCGCTATTGGTGCCGCATCCGCTGCTGTGTGCCACGCGCACGGTGTCACCTCCACATCTGCTCCGCCTCTAACCGCCTTGCTATTGTTACCTGGAATCAATCCATACATTCCTATCGTTTACGGCATCGTCGGCATAGTTGTAGCAATAGTAGTTCACGAGGGAATGCACGGCGTCATTGCTCGGAGCCTGAAGATGCCCGTAAAGTCAACCGGTTTGCTCTTCTTTCTTATTGTCCCAATTGGTGCATTTGTCGAAATTGACGAGGATGTGATTCAGAAAAATAAATTCCGGGATTCAGGAAGAGTAATGGCCGGAGGACCTGGTAGCAATGTTATAGTTGGAGTCGTAGCGCTCATATTACTCCTCCTAATCGTTGGGGCGCTAGTACCTGCACGATTCAACGGAGTTTACATCGCTCAAATCGTAGGACCCAGTCCAGCTCTAAATCTGGCGAATAGCGGGCAGCTCCAGGCGGGAGACCTGGTAGTTGGCATGAACAATACGCAGATTCATACAACTCAGGATTTGCAAAGTTACATGGCAGGTACTAAACCAAACGAGACGGTTACGATTTCGATTGACCATCAGGGGCAGATCCAAAACCACACGGTCACGCTCGGCACGAATCCGAATAACATGTCGATCGGGTTCATCGGAATTGAAGAGGTTTCGACTCAATCCCTGAACCAAACTAGGAGTGCATACGCTAATGCAGTGTTCACTGACCCGCTGATATTTCTCATCGTGCCGGGTATTTCATCCTCTGCAGACAGCGTGGTTCCCTTCTCTAGCGCACTGTATACCCTTTATTCATCGCCAATTTTGGGCGCGGCCTGGTATCCCGTTTCGCTCACTCTATTCTGGATATTTTTCATCAACATCAACTTGGCATTTTTCAACGCGATTCCGCTCTGGCCTTTCGACGGCGGACAGGCTCTCCTAAGCTTCCTATCTCACATCGGTAGAAAATCGATCGAAATGAGAGCGAAGCTGATTACAGAAATTTGCACGATAGTGATGGTGGGATTGATCTTGTCTTTTGTACTTTTGCCGCGGTTGCTCGCGCTGGTTTAGACAGGTAAGTCTGGGCAGTTTGCCCGGATGATTTTTCGTAGTCATAGACGAGTTCCTGACTAGCGGTTTGACTCAGCCTTAGATTCGGCAGCTCAACTAAGAAAGTGCGCCCTAACTCAGGGCAAACCTGTCAATCGTCTCGGCCACCCATTTCATCCCCTTGACAAACAGATCGAGCCTAGCATTCTCGTTCGGGCTGTGCGCTCTCGATGAAGGGTAGCCTCCACCTATTGCTACGCATGGTGCATCGAAAAGAAACATCGGACCCGTACCCGCAGAGGAAACCTGCACTACCGGCTTCTTCTCGTGAACACTTTGAGCTGCGCGAATAGCTGCCTGCGCTATGGGATCCTGATGAGATGTTCTCGAGGCAGGTTCGCCTTCAGAATACGTGACTAGAACATCTCGGTACCCTTTCTTGTTCAAATGACTACGAAGCAGTTTCTCAAGCTTGGCTGGTTTCTGATCAGGCACGAGCCTGAAATCAATTTTGGCGCTGGCTTCCTTCGGTAGCACGGTTTTGGAGCCGGGGCCCGTGTACCCGGATATCATGCCGCAAATCGTGCATGTTGGTTTACCGGCAAGCGCTTTCTTGAGTTCCAAACCAGTCATGCCACCAATGAATCCCTTGATTCCCAGCTCCTTCTTCAGCTCGCCCTCTTCTGACTCTTGTTCTCTCAAAAGCTGCAGCTCGGACGGGGTGAACTTTCGAACGTCCTCGTACCACCCAGGAATCAGGATTCGCTCGCCCTGCTTCAGAGTGTCAAGAGCGTGCACAAGACGCCAGGCGGGATTTTCGACGACCGCCGCGAGTGATGAATGCGCGTCGCGGTTTGCGTTTGTCGAAGTGAGCTCCACGTACAGGATTCCTTTCACACCGAGGGTAACAACCGGTCTTTCTCTTGCATCGACCGAACCAAACTCCCAGACTACGCCATCCCCTCGAAAAAGCTCGGGATCCTCTTTCTTGTACTTGTGGAGGTTGATGCTCCCGATTTCTTCTTCACCCTCGAAAACGAACCTAAAATTACACGGCACGTCGTCGCGTGTTTTCAGAAAAGATTCTGTTAGGGCAAGTCGTCCAACGAGCTCGGCTTTGTCGTCAGCGGCACCTCGGCCGTAGAGCTTTCCGTCTCTTATAACTGGCTCCCAGGGCGGACTGTCCCAAAGATCAAGCGGCTCAGCAGGCTGAACATCGTAGTGATTGTAAAGCGTCACCGTTTTTCCGGGGTTTGACTTGCTCTTTATTTCAGCCGTGACGAGAGGACTAGCGCCTTCGAGCTTTAGCACTTTCGCATCAGCATTTATCGTCCGAGACAGCATATCGTGAACAATACCCGCGCACTCTTCGATGCCCTCGTGCTTTGCTGCTACGCTGGGCTGGCGAACCAGCATAGCCAGGTTTTCTACGAATCTGTCCTTATTTTCACCAACATAGCGAAACACTTGCTCCATTGATTCTGTGTCGTACTTTACGCTAGTCCTTGTTTGCGCCATTTGTCTCAAGAAAATTCTTTCCTCGGTTCAGAAAAGGAGGTTCTTGACGGGCAATTATTCTTTTGCGAATTCATTTTGCAACCATTGCTTTGCCGCTCGTACGTCTTCTGAAGCTAACGAGTGACTTGAATTCACCCAACTGAGCGTAACTGCTGCGCCAGCAGACTTGAGTAAATTGGCCAGTTCTTCGACTCTCTCTTTGGGCGTCATCGGATCGTAACGACCGGATGAAATCAAAACTTTCTTACCCCTAAGGTCGGGCATGACTTCTGGCTTCAAGGGTATCATCACTCGAAAGAGAATTGCACCCGCTACCATCTCAGGAAGGAGAAGAATCAAGCTCGCCCCTATATTCGCGCCGTTAGAGTAACCAAGAGCAATCAAATAGTTAAGATCGAAATTGTAAGTTCCTGATGCTCTAGTAATGAAATTGGCAAGCTCTATAGTCCGGAATTTCAAATCCTCCACATCGAAAACTCCTTCCGAGAATCGTCTGAAGTAACGCGACATTCCATTTTCCAGCACCTTTCCCCGAACTCCCAGAAATGAAGCTCTTGGGTCAATCATTTCGACAATTGGAATCAGATCTGATTCGTCTCCACCTGTCCCATGCAGAAGCAGTATTGTTCTTTTTTCCATGCCACGGACGAATATATGCTCAAAACCGAGGTTCGGCTTTTCCTCAGCCAATTATGCGGTCCGCTCACTTTCTCTCGTGTGCACAGTGCAGGTAACTGATCTATGCGACTCGGACCTTGACAAAGTAATTAGGGCAATTCGATTAGGATTGGGGACATAAAATTATGGCAACACAAGCGAGAATCAAGCTAATCTTGCAGGAACCCTAACTGAACCTTCTGTCCATTCCAAACTGCACTCTGGCAAGAAAATCGCGCACGTGCGGCAAAACCAGATCACTGCGAAGAAAAGCCCCGAAATGTCCGAGATTTCTCAAAACGACTACTTGGGCACCGGATGTAATCTGACTAGAGATCTTTAGGCATCTCATTCCAGTATCTTCTAGGCCCCCTGTCAGCAAGAGGATTGGCGTTCCAATCCTACGAGCAATTGCTCGAACACCTTCCCATTTTGAAAAGCCTTCAATTTCTAGTGCAAGCATTTCAGGATCTCCATTAAGGAAGTTTTCACGGAGCCAGAGTGGAAATCGAGTCCGTTCCCTAGCTTCAATCGACGAAAAATAAGCGCTCATGCCTTTCATCCGTATGAAATCTGCAAGTTGCCTAGAACCATTGCCAGGATCAATGCATGCTCCGAGCGTCACAAGCGCAGAAATTCTTCCAGGAAAGTCTGCGCAAAGTGAGAAGCCAATCCTACCTCCATTCGAATAGCCAAAAAAAGAGCTCCGATATACTCCAACGCTGTCCAGCACGGCGACAACGTCAGAAACGTAATCTTTCATTCTGTGAGCTTCGACATTCTCGGGGGAGTCACTCGACCCGTGACCCCGAGGATCTATGAGAATGCATTTGTAGTCTTTCAGCCCCGCAAGATAGCCAGCCTTTTCCCAGGCTGAAAGATCTCCCAAGCCGCCAGTATGCAGCAGAATAGGAAGGCCCTGCCCACGGACTTCGTAGTGAATCTTTATTCCTGCATTTAGAGCGTAGGGCATCGAGGATTTACCTTTGCATAGGAGAGGTAAGGGGAATTAAGGAATTCGATTCAGGTTTGTTTTCCAGTCGGAAATGATTGCTGAGCTGTTGCTGATTTCTGCTCCGTACACTTTCTTCAAGTATTCAAGGCCCCGCCTCTGTTCTTCTTCTGAGAACGCTTCAACGCAATCGCTAGGAATCCGAATGTGGTATCCACGCATGAACGCATCCGCCGCGGTGTGCCTTACGCAGATTTCAGTTAACAATCCAACGATTACGACGGAACTAACGTTTAGATCTCGGAGCAGCAAATCGAGTCCTGTCTCATGAAAGGCGCTGTACACTCGTTTCTCGAGGATGTAGTCGCCATTTTTTGGAGATAGATCTGAAATTATTCTCGCTCCATCGCTACCTTTCATCGCATGATTTCCCCAGACTTTGATTTCAGGATCGTTTGGAAGATGCGAATCGCACACGTATACCACGGGAATCATAGCAGCTCTAGCTGCCGCTAAAAGATCCTTTACTGGCTCGATTACGTTTTTTGCTCTGGGCGAGCTGATCTTACCGTAAACGAATTCCTGAAGCATATCCGTGACGACCACTGCCTCGTCAGCGGTTTTTCCTTTCTCGGGCAGATCTCTTTCTGAGAAATCTACACGGTTCTAGATACTATAGTTTTGCGCCGGTCAGGGGACCGGCTGGTCTCGTTTGAGGATTAGCCCGCGATTTGAGTAATTTTCTTCGCGATTTCGCCCTCGACATGGACCGTCCATAGCATTTCGGGAACATCAACAGCTAGAAACAGCCAAGTCAACAGAATCGCCTCAGCCGCCGCAACGGCAATATTTTGAATCCATTTTCCTATGCCAATGTGAACAGTAAAGTTGTTCGGATCGCCAGC
>JASHSF010000121.1 GCA_030036955.1 Nitrososphaerales archaeon | reverse complement strand
AGAAAGGATCGCTTCCGGTCTCAACTGAGCTGTCAACGTTTCTCACAGAAAAGGCTCAATCTCAAACTCCCCAGGCGAACGGAACTGCGCCCTCCGTGGCGGCCCTCAAATTCGCGGTGTCGAGGAATCAAACGCTGCGAAGGAGCAGCACTCTTGACAGACCGGTCATTCAGGCTACCATCAACGTAACTCTCGATAAGGACACGCCAAAGGAATATTGGGACAGGGTCTTCGCCCTGCTCGGAGGGGAGAGGGAGTCAAACGAGAAAATGGGAGCCGCGGAGGAGAGCCCAGAGCACTAGGCTCTTCATTTTCGATTCAGATCTATCCAAGTCGGCTACATCAGCTACGAGGTTCGATGTATGAGCAGAGCCCTATTCTCGAAATTCAGAACGATATTAAGAGGCTCCGGGGAAATACTCTTACTCCAATAAATTTGCTTCCAAGAACCAAAGAAAACCTCGTCGCTTCGGTCGTGGACATCGCGAGCCTGATGTTTGCCTACCACCTGGGCGTCGAGCAGCTCGGTCCCATTGCGGGAATAGGATACGGCATTTTTGACGCGTGGATAGTTATCTGGCAAAGAGAGAGGATATCCAACGCAATTCACAAGTCAACGCAGTCGATCAAGGCTAGCAGAGTGTTTGCGAAGAAAAAACCCTCTCAGATCCCCTGGATGATTAGAGCTAAAGAGCCCGTTCAGGCCTAGCGCGTTAACAAGGATTTTGTCTTGTGCGAGGCAAGGGCTATCGAACTCACCCTCCCCTTCACGCCCCGGATTTTGAGTATCTGATTGTTCATTATGTCGCGCAGCTCGTTCATGTCCGACGCCGATACGAGCGACACAATGTCGGCACGCCCTCCCGAAACGCGGTAAACTGCCTCGGCGTTTGGAATTTTTGACATTGTCTGAACCACTTCGTCAATGAACGGAGCATCAACAAAGACGTCAATAAAGGCAAGCAATCGGCTCAAGAAGTCTTCTACGTAAAACTCGTCAGCAAGAGGCCTTATTTGGCTTTGGGCGCGCCAACGTCCAAGGCATAAGCTTCGATTACAGTCGCAAAGACTTTGGAATTGGCTAAAGCACGGCTAGGATCGAGAATACATGAGTGAATTCGTGGAAAGCAATGCCGAAAACTGCGAGAATTGCCAGTATTACAGTTGCAATTATGATCGCGAGTATGGCTATTCCAAAAGCATGCAGCCAACCGGTTCCGAACGCGGCCTTGTAAACCCAGATCCATGCAATAAAGGCGACGAGCAAAGCGAGAATTTCCAAGCCCGGAAAGATCCTTGACGCAAGGTAATCTCCTAAGCCGAGCACTATAACGAAAATTATAGGTCCGACAAGGGTCGCGAGCATTGCGGACCCAAAACTCGCTCTGCCGCCGACGAGAATCTTGGCAGCAAAGTAAACTGGAATCGAGACGATTATCCAGAGTATGATCAGACCGATCAAATCGGCGACCAGCGCAACAGCCGAAATCTTCGGTACGATGAACATCTCTGGAAGCATGGATCTCAAAAAACAGTCCATTTTGGCGTAAGAAATAGTTTCTGCTCGTTTTTTCCTCGCGCTTGAGGCGCACTTAATCGCAAAGCATATTCAGGCCAACATTTTACACACAAACGTGTGAAGAGCTAATGCCAAAGAATCGCGCAAAGGCCAAGAAAAGTGTGGTTAAAAGCCCTAGATCAAAGTCCAGAAAATCAAAGCCCTCAAAGACAAAATCGAGTCTCAAAACCACTCGACCGGTGAAGAACACCTACAACGAGTGGATATCGAAGCAAATCAAGAGGCAGAGCGGCAGGAAAGAAGTAAAGAAAGAAAATCCTTCAGAGCTTCCCCGCGACACGTTTAACGAGTGGCTCAAGAACCAGCGAGTGAGTGAAACTACCGAACGCAAAACTATGGTTGAGATCCCAAAGACTACTTACGAACTCTGGATGGCGCGGCAAATTTCCGAAAGGGGAGAATCAAGTGCCGTTACGGAATCGATCGGATCAGGAGGATCTAGCGAAGTCGTGTCAGTTTCTCGCGACACCAATAGTCTGGCTTCCTCCCTTCCAGGGGAAAACGAGATCAGAATTTCCGTAATCGGAAGAAAATCGGGCAACAAAATTTCGACTCCCGTGTGGTTCGTCTACGACGAAGCAAATGGCGAGGGACTCCTCATGCCGGTTCGGGGTACCAGCACTAACTGGTTCAAAAACCTGCAGGCAAAGCGCACGCTTGGCATCGAGGTCGGTGGAAGGAGCTACGAGGTTGATGCTACACCGGAACCCGACGCCGAAGGAGCACAGGAAGTGGCCGAGAAATTTAGGGCAAAGTACGGCGAGGGAGACGTAAGACGCTTTTATCCAAAAATCAACGCCTTCGTTCGCTTCACCGCAAAGTGACGCAAGGGTGTCCGATCAAAAAGTCGAGCTGCTCTTAATTCCCCTTGACGTTCCGAAGGATCTGAACGTCATCATAGGCGAGACGCACTTTATCAAGAGCGCCGAAGACATCTACGAAGCGATAGTAAACAGCGTTCCCGAGATAAAGTTCGGGCTCGCTTTCTGCGAAGCTTCCGGTCCTCGTCTCATTCGCGTCGAGGGGAGCGATGAGAATCTTCGAAATCTCGCATCAAAGAATGCTCTCGAAGTAGGCGCCGGTCACATCTTCATCATTTACCTGAGGGGAGCTTATCCGATAAACGTCCTCAACGCTCTAAAGGCGGTACCCGAAGTCTGCAATATTTTCTGCGCTTCGGCAAACCCGGTTCAGGTGGTTGTCGCACAGAGCGAGCAGGGCCGCGGAATACTCGGAGTCATCGATGGCAGCTCTCCTCTTGGAGTTGAGAAGGAAGAGGATGTGCGCAATCGACGCGCCTTCCTCAAAAAGATCGGCTACAAGCTCTGAGCTGGTGCAACGGGCGGAGACTTTGATCTTCGGAGGTACAATCCGATTCCCAACCCCACGACCAGAGAGAGCGCTACGAATCCGGCGAGTATCGCGACGTTCGTGCCCGAGAACAAACTCTGTCCGGTTGTCGTGTATTCTGCAGTGATCACCATCGGAGAGTTTGCGACGATATTCTGACTCGCATTTGTCGAGATTACTCGCCCGTTCGCAACCCAAGCGGAGAAAGTGTAAGCCTCCCCCGAGACAGCCGCGGTATAAGGCGCGCTCAGGCTTATCGTTTGGGATTGATTGTACCACTTACTGCCGTACGTGGATGCAATGGGATTGGTTATCGTAATATTATACTGGTTGACAAACGTCGCGTCGACGCTCTGAACGGTTGACCCGGTCAGAGCAATGATTGAACCTAGTCCTTGAGACGAGCCTGGCTTGGCGAAACCGGAGAATAGTTCTCTCTGAGAAACCCCGTAAGCTGAAACTGGCTCAAATGATACGATGTCCGTCGTACCGTTTGCGACAGCAAAGAGCCAGTCGGGTCCAGAAACAGGCAACAGGACCGCAGAAGAGTTAACCAGGGCAGTAAGGATCGAGCCCACCGGCAACGCGGAAAGGGCTATCATCGAGACCGCAATTGTTTCTGTCTTGTTCTCAGCGACGTACGACGGCGACCCGGGGTAAGAGAATGTGAGGTTGAAAATGCCAGCGTCGAAATTTGGAGTAAACGTGTACGCCAAGCTCCCTTCCGCGTTGGTCGATATGACTTGGGGGGCGAAAGCTATTCCGGAGTTTTGTGGTGACGAGGTGATCACGTTAACTGTAATGTTTGTCACCGGTATTGCCGAGGAAGTGCCGTTATCAGCAGAGTAGTCGAGCTGTCCGCTGAACGAAAGCGACCCGGCTCTTGAAACAGAAGATAGTCCGAACGAAAGTGGCAGGGGCCACAGTTTTACCGCGTTTACGTATCCGCTAGTTAGAACGCCAACAGGTGAGCTAGGATTCGCGAGGTCCGGACTAACTTGTATGCCTGCAGCCTCCTCTGCAGTATCAGATCCTACGGAATACACGTCGCTTGCAGGAACGAATCTAGAGCCACTTGCGATTGATATCTGCTCCGTTCCGGAAAACGAATTCATGAACACGGCAGAACCGTCGCCCGGCCCGCCCCAAACAAATTCCAGATCATTAGGAAGCACGAGCGAAGTCGTTCCTCCCAAGAGACCCCCATACGGCGATTCTCCCCCGATCAAGAAGAACGAGGTCACCTTCGAAGTTCCAGGAAAGAGAACAGGGTCGTCGTAGGTTCCTGAGAAATTGGCACCGGCCGAATCGTGAATGTCGTAGTTGAAGGAAATATCTGTCGCACCGCCAGATTTTCCCTGTCCGATCCACATGGTCAGGTTGATGGTGAATGGAGCTTTCACCGTGAACGTGCTCGGATCGACTGCGTAATAGAAGCAGGACTTTGTGCCGCTCGTCGTAAAACAGTCAACTGACCCGTTGCCGGAAATTATTCCAGGACTCATATTTGCCGTGGGCGAATTGAAATTCCAGATGTTGTTGATGAGCTGGAGAGAGAAGGTGTTGCTTCCCGTCTGGGATACAAAGACAACGTTTTGCGCCCAAAAGTATCCGAAGTCATTGCTTAGAAACGCGACAGAGTTTTCTTGTAGAGTCGAGTTGCCTGACCCGGTGTAGCTCGATGCGATAGAATTGTTTACAATTGTCGCCGCAAAGTATCCGATGCTCGCGCTGTTTACGGTCGCAATTCCCTGTACTCCATCCGTATCAACGGAGGTGCCGTTTGCACCATACGATGCCATGCCTATCTGGGCAAAGCCAGAGTTGGGCTCGACGGCACCGAGTCTGGGCTCCCTTGGAAAGTATGCGTATTTTGAAAAATCGTACCCGTGCGCACTCGATCCAGCTTTATCCGATGCTGAGGAGACGTAGCTTGAAGCCGAACTCCTGGAATTGCTCGCATAGCCGGGTAAGAAAGGCGGGAGTGCAAGCAGCAGAACTAAGAGAACTGTAAGAGCGGATTTAACAATCGACTTTGACATTTTTGTCTCTCCCAAGAAATTGCGAATGCAGTGACCATTCAGAGAGATTTAAACAACTCCGCTAGGAGCTTTAGGGCACTAGGAGCTATCGCTTTCAGGACACGACTTCGAACGAGCTAGAAGCGTAGCCGGTTGCACCGCTGGGAAACGGTGCGGCTACAGCTGCGGTCTCCAGCGCTCCCGTCCCGTCGGTTGCCCTCGCGTAAACGTTGTAAAATCCTGTCGAGAGGTTATTGTATTCGATAGCCCACAGAACCCACGAAAGGTTCGAGAGCGGAGGTTTCAATGTCGCGCTTTGCCATGTGTTTCCCCCGTCCACGCTCACTTCGACCTTTGAAATACCCCTGTCGCCCGCGAACGCGTACCCCCCAATGATAACGGTGTTCGAATATTTGGATAAGCTTACCACTTGGTTGTTGGAGGGCACCCTGATGAATGCGAGCGTGTTGACCACCGCGTTTTCCGTGTATCCCTCGGACTGCCAGTAGCCGCTGTACGAAGTATTCAGGAGATCAATTCTCGTCAGCCACTTTGCGCTCATCATGCCGTAGAGTCCCGGTATCACAGCACGTAGCGGGTAGCCGTGATTCACGGGGAGCGATTGACCATTCATGAAATAAGCGAGAATGCTGTCCGGCTGCATGACCCTTGAAATAGGAAGCCCAACCGTGTAACCGTCTGCGGAGTAAAATACCGCATATTCGATTCCATCCAGATTAGCTCCGGCGTCGCTCAGAAGGTCTGATATTTTCACTCCAGTCCACTGTCCGTTGCTGATTAGGTTTCCGTTGACGGTGTTGCTCACGCACTCGAAGGTAGAGTACTCGCTCGTTTGCGGGAGAGCTGCCAATTCACTTAACGTGTACGTCTTTACGGGATTTGAAAGAGCTGTCAAGCTAATGAATAATCGTTCGCATTGAGCGACGGCGGCGTAAAATCAATGTCCACGATGTAGAACGTGTCGTCGTCGGTAATTTCAGAATCAACCAGCCCTG
>JASHSF010000120.1 GCA_030036955.1 Nitrososphaerales archaeon | reverse complement strand
ATCACTGCTGTCGTCGAAGATTCTGCAGCGTTTGCGAAGGTAACAGAGGAATTAGTCGACGCCCAAGAGCTAAAGACAAATCCCGGGCTCGAAGAAGCTGAAATTGGAATAGTCGAGCTTGCATTTTCCCATGCGCTCCCACTCGGATTCGTAGTCCCTTCGCTTGCTGAGCTTGACGCGAAGGACACTTCGTACTGCTTTACGAAATTTACAGTTGCGGTAAAATTAGAGCTAACATCAAAGGTCCCCGAAGAAGGAGACGCGGCATAGCGAGTGCTCACACTGATCAAGAGCGGACTCACGACGCTCCAGCTAGAGTTTCCGGCAGAGGTAACAAATACCGTGCTGCTGTTTGTTAGCATTCGCTTAGCGCCCCCAAAGGTCAAACTCCAACTGCTTCCAAGAGGAAGTCCTTTTTCCGCAAAAGTAACAAAACAGCCCGTGGAAATGACTCCGACTGTTTCAGCATTGTAGTTTGCGACGTAGACATCTCCGTTCGAGCTGTCGTATGCGAGATTGGGGCCGCCCGAAGGTTCAACTCCTGTAATATTTTCTACTATACTATTCGTGGAAGTATTTAGGGCGAGAACTGAGTTTGGGCCCGTTGCAAGATAAAGTTCGCGGTTCAAGGGATCGTAAGCCATTCCAATTGTCAAATCAGGTCCACCGGTTTGAGCTGGTGCTGTCGTTACAGATTTCACAACTACGGTGTTGTTAATTATTGAGAGATTCCCACTGGGCGAATATGCATACACCAAAGCGTTTGTTGGATCGAATAATACGGCAAAAGGATCACCTGCACCGCCAATCGATTGCTCAAGTGTATTTGTTGAAGGATTGATCACATCGACCAAGGCTGAGTCGAATGCTGTTGCATAGATCTCGTTATTCGATGAATCATAAGCAACAGAACGAGGATCATCGTCAACAGAAATGTTTGCAATTAGACTAGTCCCGCTTATAACATATACAATACCCGGCCCTGCCAAGAGTGTTCCAGCATACACATCACCATTTCGAGAATCGTATGCCAGCGTGCTTACGAGATTCACTTTTCCTATGCTTGTCACTAGCTGATTTGTTTTTGCATTTATGACGTAGATGGCTGTTGATGTTGAGACGTACATTTCATTGGCTGCCGAATCATAAATGATATCGTTCGCAAATGGGATTGAAGGAATCGTGTTAACAAGAGTGTTTGTCGTCGCGTTAATTACCGAGACGCCGCTCGAATTTTCGTCGCCCACATAAATGGTTTGACTCGCCGGGTCGTACGCAGTACTCGAAGGGCCTGCGAAAGAATTGTCAAGACTGATGTTTTGAACTACCGCGTTCAGATTACAGCTGATTGGATCGCCAGGGGTTTGAGCCGAGGAAAATCCAGAATCGGAAGGATAGAAATCATGGCTCACGAAAATAGGAGAAAGGAGGATGAATGTTAGGAGGAACGACACGGTCGCTTTACTGTGCAACGTTTTGTCGAAGAGGCTCGCTTCATATTTAAGATTAGTTTGATCCGCAAGGAGAAAGCCGATCCCGTGATAGGTCGAAGCAAAATTTCCTTCGTGGCCAGCTTTCTGCAGATTAACCTTAGCCTTCTGATCTCCTGACGTTTTCTTCTCTTCTTGGAGGCGTCGTGGAAGCCTCTGGAAGAGTGATGATCAAGTAAAACTCAGCTCGGGCCTACCACGACTGTGGACGGCTTTTTCTTCCGCCTCAAAAACAAGACGGCTAGCGCAATGACTACGACTGCTACAACCACAGCTGCGAGGTACAAGCGGTTTATGCCAAAAAGGGAATTCAGAAGTGAACTTGATGTTGTTGATTTCGAACCCGGGACAAAACTGGCTCGTATGGTTGCTGGGCCGTTTATCGTAGCAGTCGTCGAAGATTTTGTAGCGTTTGCGAAAGTAACGGAGGAATTAGTCGATGACCACGAGCTAAAAACAAAACCTGGGTTAGAAGAAGCTGAAATTGGAATAGTCGAGCTTGCATTTTCCCATAAGCTCCCAGTCGGACTCGTAGTCCCTTCGCTTGCTGAGCTCGACGCGAAGGACACTTCATACTGCTTTACGAAATTCAAAGTCATGGTAAAATTAGAACTTACGGCGAGCATTCCTGAAGAAGGAAACACAGCGTAGCGGGTGTTCCCACTGATCAAGAGCGGACTCGAAATGTTCCAACTAGAGTTTCCGGCAGAGGAAACAAATACCGTACTGCTGTTCGTAAGCGTCCGCATAGCTCCTCCAAAGGTCAAGCTCCAATTGCTTCCAGCAGGGAGCCCTGTTTCAGCAAAGGTGACAAAACAGCCCGTGGAAATGACTCCGACTGTTTCAGCATTGTAGTTTGCGACGTAGATGTCTCCGTTCGAGCTGTCGTATGCGAGATTGGGGCCGCCCGAAGGTTCAACTCCTGTAATATTATTCACCAAACTGTTTGTGGAAGTATTTAGAGCAAGAACAAAGTTTGTGCCGGATGGACCACCGCTTGCAAGATAAAGTTCCCTGTTCAAGGGATCGTAAGCCATTCCATACTGGGAGAATCCAGATTGACCCAATCGTATTGTGATAGTTTTTACGACTACAGAGTTGTTAATTATTGAGAGCTGGCCATCGAGCGAATTTGCATATACCAAACCGTTTGTTGGATCAAAGATTACGGCATCAGGATAGCCGACACCGCTTATGTTTTGAATCACCGCGTTCGTTAAAGGATTGATCACTTGAACTGTGGCAGAGTCAGTTGCTGTTACGTATATCTCGTTATTCAGCGGATCATAAGCAACTGATTGAGCGTTATTACCTACAGTAATGTTTGCAATTACATTGGTTCCGCTTATGACGTATACAAGAGCTTGGAAAGTGCCTACATATACGTCACCGTTAGCAGAATCGTACGTCATCAGGTTTACGAGATTCACGTTTCCTATACTTGTAATTAGCTGGTTTGTTTTCGCATTTATGATGTAGATTGCTGAATTAGCGGAGACATACATTTCATTGTCTGACGAATCATAAACGATATCGTTAGCTGACAGGATCGAAGGAATTGTGTTCACAAGAGTATTGGTCGTCGCATTTATCACCGAAATACTACTCGAATTTGCGTCGCTCACATAAATGGTCCGACTCGCTGGATCGTAGGCGACACCCCAAGGACCTGCGAAAGAATTGTCAAGACTGATGTTTTGAACTACCGCGTTCAGATTACAGCTGATTGGATCGCGCCCAACTTGCGCTGTGGACAAAACAGGCATCTGAGGAGAGGAAAATTCATACTTCACCAGAAGAGGACAGAGAAGAAGAAAGAGTAGAAAGATTGACAGCGTCGCCCTATTGTGCAACGTTTTGTCGAAGCGATTCTCTTTGTATTTAAATTAGTTCCATTTTACTATGTCGTACCTCGGTCGTAGAGTCTTTCATTCGGGACGCGCTCGCCGTTGAAAATTTACCCCTATATCTATTATTAGAGCACTGAAAAGTGATACTTAAGCTCTCGACTTGATCCAATGTCAATGAGATTCAGTTCTGCATGGCCTAGATTCGAACCGGTCAAAGTAACGAATTTATCATCGATGCCGAAAGAAGCCCGAAGAAGAGAGCTTGCCGCGAGGCATAGTAAGGTTACGACGATCTTCGCAAAAACTCCCCTGTTTCGTGCGTACAAGCAGGCGCCGAACATTGTTACATTCGAAAGCATCATAGCCGAACGTCCGATGTGTGTCATACGCTTGAACATTCAAGCAAAAGCCCTTTAAGCGGTCCGGAATTGCGTTTTTTTCCCAGCAAGATAAAGTAGGCGATTTGATTTCAGAAATGAAAACGCGAGATTTTGGACTACCAGGACTCTCTTTGATACTCGGATTAGTTTTGATTCTATTCCTCTCGTCGGCACAAAATTCTCCGTTGGTTTCTTTCTCGGCTCAGTTAGCTCCAAGTCGATCAACAGTAGGCATCAGCTCGTGGACAGCGGGCCCGGTATTTCCCGCTGGCAACATCGAGGTTGGCGCCGCTGGAGCATACAATGGCGTTCTTTATTACATCGGAGGTGAATTTCATCCGAGCGGCGCGTACACCAACGGCGTTTACTACTCGGACCTCTCGTCAAGCGGCATGATGGGTGCGTGGAAGAAATCGCCTCATCCGTACCCGGGCGCAAAAGGAATTTGGGCGCTCCCCTGTCCGGCGTATAACGGTTTCGTGTACTGCATCGGTGGCAATAAGGTCCCCGGCGGAACGACCGACGCAGTGTACTACACAACTGTAAGTACATCCGGTTTAGGCAGCTGGAGAACAACGACCACGTACCCCATCAATATTCGTTTTGAGTCCTGCGTTCCGTACGCGGCTTACATGTATTGCGTAGGCGGCTCGCCCATTGCAAATGAGGCCACAGACAAGGTATACTACGCCCCAATTCTCTCATCCGGCGGGCTCGCCGGGTGGTCCGCCACGACGTCTTATCCGATTAGTGCATGGTCGCATTGCGTCGCTGATTCAGGCTTCATTTACTGCCTGAGCGACTACAACGGCGCCGCCATAGCGAACCTGACTTACTACGCGCCAATATCCTCGAGCGGCATTGGCGCATGGCACCAGGGACCTGATTATCCCATCACGAAAGAAAAGATGCAGTGTATGGAAACAATGAACTCAATGATCTGCGTCGGCGGTGGCAATGGTCTTGCAGGCACAGATGGCACCCAGGGGGTTGACAACGTGTACGTCTCTGCGCTATCGTCAGCCGGTTTAGGCGCTTGGACGCAGACCACAAACTATCCGCTCGCCATAAAGGATCATTCGTGCGCGACGTACAACAACTACGTTTACTGCGTGGGGGGCGACGATCCGAAAACTACGAATCTAGTCTACTACGGTGAAGTGACTTAGATTATCGTTGTCCCGCTTAGGGGTCAAAATCTTATCGTGTCATTGGGGAGAACTCGATGACATCGCCCGCCGTTTTTGCTAACGCTTATTTGTTTGATTCCGGCTTAACTCGGCTAACTTGGCTGAAGCCAAAGATTTCGGCTTGAAGGGCTGGATATCAGGAGCCAAATCCAAGCTCAAAGAGCTCGAGCCATCGGATAGGGTCACTAGCTTTGACAAACATAGGATCGTTATTCTCCCGTTTGCAAACATTAGTCCGGACCCGGCAGACGAATACTTTGCGGATGGAATGACAGAAGAACTAATCGCCACTTTATCACAAATCAGAGATCTTAGAGTGATAGCTAGGACTTCCTCAATGCACTACAAGGGCGAAAAAAAGTCCGCGGCTGAAATTGGCAAGGAGCTGAGTGTGGGCTCGATGATTGAAGGCAGTGTGCGAAGAGCAGGAAATCGCCTTAGAATCACGGTTCAATTGCTTGACACCCGAACGGAGGAGCATCTATGGTCACAGAACTACGACAGGAGCTTGGAAGATGTTTTTGCGATTCAAAGCGAGATTGCTCAAAATGTTTCCAGAGAAATGAGAGCCAAGCTGTTCGCAAGTGTAAAGCAAAACATAGAGAAAGGACTCACCCCAAACATGGAAGCGTATTCTCTCTATCTCCAAGGCAAGCGTGTCATGTGGCGCTTTGATGTGGGGACGCGCGAAGCGCAAAAAATTTTTGAAAAGGCGATCAGTCTCGACCCAAACTTTGCCGCTGCCATGACTGAACTCGCAAAATGTCACGGCATGCTCGGGTACAGCCTCATGGAACCGATGCAGGAAGAGTACGAAAAAGTCAAGAAGTTATGCTCCAAAGCTCTCGAGCTAGACGACTTGCTTCCAGCTGCGCACGAATCGATGGCCAGGACCATGTACTACGTCGATTGGAACTGGGAAGGCGCCCTCAGGGAAAATAGGCGGGCGCTGGAGCTGGATCCGAACAGTGTTGACGCCCACTTTACTGCCTGTGATCTTCGCATTAACCTCGGTCCAATTGAAGAAGCACTGCGAGAAGCACAGATAGGGAGTTCGCTCGACCCCGTCGATCCCCGAAGCGATGACAAGCTTGCCGAAGCTCTTCTATTTGCAGGAAGGTATGATGACGCAGCCTCGTTGTGGAGGGCACTGCAAATAGCGGAGCCAGAAGATCCTTCTTGGAGCGCATCACTAGGATATTTGGATCTCTTGCAAGGAAAATTCGAGGATGCAATTAAAGAATTTGAAAATGCTCAAAAGCAATCCCGGCTCCTAGGCCGCTGGAGCAAACGGGGGTTAGGATATGCTTATGCGTCGGTTGGGAGGAAACAAGACGCTATGCGGATTCTATCTGAGCTTGAAGAAATGCAGCACAGCAAGCAAGCTCTCACTTACGACGTTGCAATTGTACGAGCAGGCCTTGGAAATACGAATGAGACGCTAAATCTTCTCGAAAGAGCATACAACGAGCACGCTGTGGTTTTTCAACCGTTATTGACTGTCGAACCTCTCTTCGCTGGATTGCGCCAAGAAAGAAGGTTCATGGCGCTTCTCAAAAAATTGAACCTGCCCGCGAATCTGGCAATTTAGTCTCAGTTGTCATGTGGATCCCTAGTCACGAAATTCGCAAACAGCTCAAGGAGCTGGGGGAGAAGTACGAATTTACAGTCGTCGAGGGCGTGGGCCACGTAAAAAGAGTAAAAAATCTCGGAGCAGTACCGCGGAGTGGTGACGTTCTTGTTATCAATCCTTCAAGCTCAAGAGATCGTCGCTCACCATTTAGGCGATTTTCAACGTACTACCGGGGTTAGACGGGACATTCCAAGGCTAATCCCATCAATATTGGATTATATCTAGACCTTAAGTATAACCGGGGTATAAATAGAATAGGGGAGAAATTTCACATCGGCGGGCGCGTCCCGAATGAAAAGAAGTTCGTTCTATATCGCGCTATTCTATTAGCGTAGTGAGTGGTTCTCGTAATAATGGAATTCTTGGCCACCGATTGGGACAAGGCTTACCGTTCTGGAGAGTATCGAAAACATTGGGATTACAGCGTTGCCTCCCAGGAA
>JASHSF010000014.1 GCA_030036955.1 Nitrososphaerales archaeon | reverse complement strand
CACAAGGTTATCCAACCAGAGGAACGAGCGTGGATAGAGCAGGGAATTGAGATTTCGAGGCCGAGCAAGATCTTCGTACGAGGCGGTGGGAGATCGGACATGCCAACAAATATTCGCGTCGGTGGCTGCTGTCGCGAAGTCATCGATGGCGAACTTTCGCTATAATTCTCCAAAATTCTACAACGGGTGCCTGCTTATTTTGGGCTAGATACGCTCAACCCTAAGTAATTCTACTGTATCGAATTCAGCATTTGCACCTGTTACCAGTGTTCCTCTTAGAGCAATGGCGGTAGCGGCTCCGAACGCATCTGCCAAAGATAATGAATTCTTAGCCTTAATTAAGGCAGCTTCCTTCCAGAGTCTTGAGTTATCCCCGAGAGAAATAATTTTGACTCCGAAACTGCGAAGGTTTCGCTCCTTGTCTTCCGCGAGTTCCTTCTTGATCCTGAATAGAACATAGTAAAGCTCGGCAAGAGTTACAATGTTTATGTAACCTTTTACTTGCTTTGCAAAAATGCGTTTTAGGTGATTTTCGACACGCTCTGCGCCTTCCTCGTCCAAATACAGCTTTAGCAAAGCCTGAGTATCGAAAATGATTGGACGCATTTACAATTCTATCTCTTAGTACTCTTTCTTTCAAGTTTTGCTTCGTGTTTGAATTCAACACTACGAATCTCGGACATTATATCTTTGGAACTCTTGTTGAGGAATTTTTTCAATGAACCTCTCTCCATGGAAGGATCTGGAATAGCTTTTACCAGAACTCCTTGCGTCGTATCGATAACTAGGGCCTTCCTGCCGATCTTATGTTTTTCACGCAGCGACTTTGGTATTGTTGCCTGGCCTTTTTTTGTGACGGCTACGACTTGCGACATATTGTAATACTAACTCCTCAAGTAATACTTAAGGTTGCTGTATTACTCAGGGTATTCTTTGAGGGTGACTTACAGATTCTCGCTAGCCGATGAATATTTAGTGATAAACTTCCGTAGAGAGATATTTTAGACCACTGTCTACGGCCACGGTTACAAGATTTTTCCCCGCACCGAGTTTGCGGGCTACTCTAAGAGAGGCAACCACATTTGCACCGCTCGAGGTGCCGGTGAATATGCCTTCTTTCCTTGCAAGTTTGCGTGTCATGTCTATTGCTTCTTCGGTAGAAACTGTCTGTATCTCGTCGTACAGTTCTCGATTCAGAAGTGGGGGAACAAACCCTACTCCGATTCCTTCGATGTCATGAGTTCCTGCAATTCCCTTTGAAACTATTGGTGACTCTTCGGGCTCTATTAACACAATCGCGGTGTTCTTGTTTCTCGCTTTCAGGACCTCTGCAACGCCCATGGAACAACCTGCGGTTCCAAAGCTGGCAACGAAAGCGTCTACCTGCGCATTTAGCTGATCCAAAATCTCTTTGCCCAGTCCGTTGTATCCTTTCAGCATATGCTTGTTATGAAACTGGTTTGTCCAATAAGTATGTGGCTCTTTCGACATTTTTTCCGCGAGCTTCATCATATTTGGTATCGTATCCGGAGTTGTCTTTCCGCCTGGACTTGGGATGATCGTGAGCTCGGCCCCGAAAGCTCTCATCGTGTCTATTTTTTCATCCGAGAAAGCATCCGAGGTGACTATCTTTAGTTTGTACCCCTTGACGGCGCAAACGAAAGCGAGCGACGAACCCGTGCTGCCTCCGGTGTACTCCAATACTGTGTCGCCCTCTTTGAGGTATCCTTCTTTTTCTGCTTCTTCAATCATCGCGAGAGCCATCCTGTCCTTATAGCTCCCCGTCGGATTGAAGTACTCCAATTTCATGAAAACATTGGCATCGAGTTCTTTTGTCACCTTGTTCAGTTTCACAAGGGGCGTATTGCCAATCGCCGACAGTGCGGTTTGCTTTACCTTTGGATCCGATACGAGCTCCATAGTTCTTAAGACATGGAATTAGTTTATTTTAGCACTTGCCCGAGATCTGAAGCATCAATATGGCAAAAATGATAAGGTGCCCGAAATGCCAGTGGGAGTTCAAAAAACCGCGCTTCGGAGAAAAAAGGTCTGGAATTGGATGGACTCTCGCGTCCCTGGGCGACTTTACCTGCCCGAATTGCCGCTACAAGGGGCCTTCGAGCGCTTTCGTGGACGTTGAAAAGGAAGCTGGCAGCACCAGTGATTAGAGCATCTCAGATCGGATCGCTGTCGTGGAGCATTTCTTTCCAGTCATTGATCGATTTTAATCCCGCTTGATGTAATACTTTTTTCTTAATGTCGACGTTTGCCCAGCGATCAGTGTCAATAGCTCGCAACGTTTCGGTGTAAGACAGGTACACCTCTCTCCCGCTCGCCCGCGCATTGTCGCACTCGATCAAATTTTCAAGCGTATCCTTTACTTGGAGAGGATCAGCCCACTCTGACTTGAAAACTAGGAGACCGTCCTTGTTAATGATGAATACGCTGTTTGCCCTAGATCCGTACGATCTGTGAACCTGTCCGTCGAGCGTGTCGACTAGAATTGGAATCGACATGCCCTCTTTCTCTTTCAGCTCTCTTGCTCTGTGTTGCTTTTCCTCGTAAGATGAGTGCGCTCCAATAATTTCTCCAGGATGTGCCTCTCGAACATACAGAAGAAAAAATTGAAAACCCTTTGATTTGTACTCGTTGTAGAGTTTTTCAATTGAAAGAGAAGCATACTTCACCGAATTTACAAACGGCGGGCACGTAGAGCAGCCGCACTCCAGCACGACGTGCGCTCTGCCCTTAAAGTCAGATAGCCTTACCCTTTCTCCTTCAAGTGTAGTTGCTTCGAACTCTGGAGCCTTTGTCCCAACTTTGAGCGAGGTCCTGAATTCTTCAGTAACCCGCTTCAGCTCTTTAGAATTAAACCACTGCGGGAATTCCTGATAGTTGTATTCTCTGGTTGGGACATTTAGCAAAAATTATTTCACGTGATGAATGAGATTACGAGGCCTATTTTTGGGTACTTCGAATTTTGCGGTGGATTCTCGCTGGGGCCACGACTCGAAAAACGGCAAAATGACTCCTTTTTGTGCGGTTTTAATATAATACAATATACTGTGCGCTTAGTTTAGTAAACTGTTATATACTGAACAGTATACTAGAGTATACTTGGATTTACTTGTCTGATAGAGATTTGCAGGACGATCTGGCGCAATTCCGAGAAGACATGCGGCGCATGAAAGAGGATATCAAACGCGAAGTGCAGCGCGCGGTCAACGATAGAGGTTCGATCCGCGTTGACATCGATCAGGACGAACTTACCCAGAGCGAACCTTCCACAGTCGTCGTCAAAGACCTCGTCAAGATGATCCGCGAAGGTGTGCGAACGAGCCTCGCCGAAAAGGGTGAGCGTGCTGTTGACCAGCTCGTCGACGATATGCTCGCAGATTCCGCAGCCGAGCTGTTGAAATCTCTGGCTAACACCGAGCGATTGAAAATTGTAAAATTGCTCTACTCTTCGAACAAAACTTTCTCCGACCTCAAAAACGCGACAAACCTCGAAGCGCCTTCGGTCAACCACCACCTGAAGAGCCTGCTGAGGATGGGGTTGATTGCCCACGGCGACGAGGGCGGTTACATTCTGACGAAAAGGGGAAGGGTGCTGGTTAGAACGCTTGCGCTCATGAACGAAGCCCTCGGGGGTGAGACAGTTGACTGAAGAGCTCGGCAGAACAAGCAGCACAACTGCCACGGCGAGGCGTGTCGCTTCGGCTTTCGGCGTCGTGGCGCTCTTGGTCGTGATAGTGTGGCTCCTCCGAAGGGACCTCGGGATTTCGAGCTACTCTCTCGATCTCTTGCTCGCGGTTTTTGGTTTTGTCTTCATTGGCATGATACTTAGAACCGAAGTTCAATACGGCGCTGTTAGAGCAGTTTCGAGTTTGTTTCTCAACCTGTTTGGATTCTGCGTTATTACAATCGTCTTGATCTGGATACTTCCCTGGATCGATGGACATCCACTTCCTGGAGTACTGAATAACTACGTCCCCGCTCTCGTAATAGCAGGGCTCGTTACCATAATAGCCGCATACTTGATCAGACAGTTTGCGCCAAAGCGTGGGTCAATCTACGCAGCTGGAAAGCCGATGCTCGTCCAAGCGGACACGAAGTTAAAGCTCGGGGCAGCAAGGATAACTTCTGTAAGCGACGGCATTGCGGTACCGCTGGGACAAGGGGAGAAGCAGACGAGCTACGTACTTTTTTCGGACGTCCAGATGGCGCTCGACACGCCAATGGGTACGAAAGAAATACTGCTGAAATCTCCGGTTGCAATTTCTGGTATCCCTCTTCTTGCAAGCAAGACAAACGAAGAGAAGGTGAGAGCGCTCACTAACAAGTCTTCGCGAGAGTTATTCGTCGTTGCACGCTCCGCGCTCCCCGATTCACAGGATTTCGGTACGACGACTGCTGTTGACCTTCCTTTTGTTCACGTTACTGAAAGCGGCGAAGAAGACGTCGTCGAGGTCGGACCGATACATGTGAGATCAGGGCCTTCGGGGGATCACGTCAAGATCGGGCCGCTTGAGTTTAACGACAGGGAGGATCACAAGAAGCGTCACGACCACGACCGCTGGTACGCCTATTCCAGGACTGGAGCGAGCATCTCTTCGCGCCACGATAGAATCAACGCAAAATGGAACGGAAGCTCGATGATTTTGCGACAGGACTACATGAAACTAAAATCCGGCAGCGACGGCTTTGAGTACGACCCCCAGGAAATAGTTACCACTTCAGCTCTACACAAACTTCGTGTCACACACAACAACGTTTCGCTAGAAACGGCGCAGTTTACTATCAACGTTCAGGAAGGTAAGGTAGTAGTCCGGGAGCAGGACGGGAAGCTCAAGAGTAGCCAGTCAGCAGATCTTGCCCGGGATTTGAAATCTGTATTGAGCGAGCTTGCGATGAAGCAGGTGAGAGACATCATCGCGGGCGAGCCGGTTGACCTCGGAGAATTGCTGGAGCGAACGGAGGAGGTATTGAATAGATATGAGTAATCTCGCAGTGGAAGTCAAAGTTTTCACCGGTCAGCAGTATTACAAGCCAATAGAGATAGTCGGCTCGAATCTCAATCAAACAAAGTCGATATCTTCCAGCTCGGATGTTCTTGTTACAGGAAGCAACTGCACGATTATTTTGAATCTGATGGAATCTAGAGTTGTTGCGAACGTTTCAGTCGAAGGAAGATCAAACATTTTGATCATCAATGGTGGACAGTGCAGGATTAAGATTAACGGCACAGGTAACACTGTTGACGCAACGAACTCTGAAATATTGAACGAAGATTCAGCGGGCAGCTCAAATTGCCTTTTTGACACTTCAGAGAATTAGATTCCCATATGCTCCTCAGAGGCCCGTACTGAAAAGACCTACATTGGCAAAATATATCGGAGATACTACTTGGGAAGCTGGACGACGCAGAATAGATTGCCATCGGGGTCCTCCAGTACCCTGAAATCGTCGTCCGGGTCGTACTCCTGGGGATGACGGGTTGCGCCCAGTTTCAACAATCGCTCAATCTCGCTTTCTCCATCGTGAGCATACAGGTCAAGATGAATTCTATTATTCCACGGAGCTTTCTCTGGAACTTTTTGCAGAGAAATATTAGGGCTCTTACCTTCGCGATCATTCAACACAACCCAATCCTCCGTTGGGGGATTCCGGGGACTGTAATTCAGAGCCCCCATCCAGAAGGCCATGGTCTTCTCAAATTCCTCACACTCGATAACTATCGAGCCAATTCTCAAAATGTCCAAACCACACATCGCTCAATTTCCTTCACGCAACTCCCAGAAGATATCCTTTTTGCAGTTGCATTAACTGAGCTGCTAAATTTATTTGAGCCGGACCTCAAAATAAATTACAAAGAGTCATGCGTAGTGCCGAGAGATTGGCACAGAGCGAAAGCTGAAGCGTAGGAGCTAACATCAATCGAGAGACAACACTGTACGGATACTTACAAGCTTAATTTCGGAGATTCCGAAAGAGCAGCCGTACGATATCTCTCGTCAATCTCCGTGAGAATCAAGTTTTTGAAGAAACGCGCTCTCGCAATATCCGGTGCAGAAAGCAAATCCCCTGTAAAATATCCCTTCGTCTGCCGAGCTTCCGCAGTTGGCGCACCTGCGAGCGCCTCTATGATCTTCTTCTAGCTCTGCAAGAATGCTCAAACTACTTCGCCCAACCTACAATATGCGGTTGTCAGAGCCTCAAGCGGGTATCGCTCTCTTGTCTTGGAGGAACAATTCCGAAAAGAATGATATCCCCTTTTTGTCATAAATTCGTTTTACGAGATCTCTTTCAGTAATGACGCCCAAGAGTCCTTGACTATCCACTACGGCAAATCCTCCCGTCCCGAGTTCCCGCATGAAGTAAAGGACATTACCGCAGTCCTCTTTAGGATCAATCTGAGGCATTCGAGTAATCATAGCTGACATTACCGGCATCGCAAGTGCCGCAGAAATGTCTCTAACGTTGTAGGCGACGATGCTTTCGAGATAGCGCAGTATGCCTTTGTTCGTAACCATCCCTTCTATACGGTGATTCTTGCCTGAAACGACGGGTAATCTGCGCACTTTCCATTCCGTCATGATGTTCACGGCAGAGGAGATTGGATCGAGCGCTCCGACAGTCGCTACATCGCGCGTCATGTAGTCTTCTACGAGCAGTCCCATGGGAACATAAGCAGCCATCACCGAGACAATGTCCCTAAGAGTGACTATTCCCTGCAATTTGCCTATCCCGGAGAGTGGCCCCATTCTTTCTCTCTCCTCGTCAGCTTCCCGAATCAGAAGGGCTCCAATATTTTTCTCGCTGATTGTCCTTATCGCGTCCAGGATTGTATCCTCGGATGAAACGGTAACCGGATTGTCTCTCATTATGGTTGTAACAGAATCTTCGAGCCATGAGGGCATGGCACCGCTTTCGATAAAGTCGATGAGATCGCTTGCCGAAACGATTCCTAAAATTTCCTTTCCCGTTCCGCTGGAGCCACGCTCAACGATTGGAAGGTGCCTGAATCCTCTGTGAACCATGATCTTCAGCGCAGTGCCAATAGACTCATTCGGATCTACGGCGCTCGTGTGTCTAGCTAGAAGATGCCACCAATTCTTGAAAGTGAGGCTCTCGAGAGGCAGCGTCCTGTTGGGCATAATGGGCTCAGCCAGTTGCCGTTTCAATCTACTCCAATTCACCGAGAACGGATCCCGATACTCTCGAATATATAGACGGAAGACGATCTTCAAGAATGATAGTGAGCCAAGAGATATGGCTCATTTTCATTGAGACTTGAACAAAGGTTGTGATTAGGTAGTAGCTTACTTGAGAGAACGCCTTACTTCATTGTTCTCCTAATTATGAAGCCCAGGCCCCCGAGGATTACGCCGATTGCTGCTATGAGAACCAGCGCCCCAATGGGGTTTTCGACCTTGCTCAGATCAGTGATATGGATCTGGAGATCAGTGTAGCCCAGACCACCCTCTGCGACTGGAGTAGCATCGTAGCCAGCAATGTAGCCACCATAAATCATCAGCAGCATTGAACCGGCAACTCCCACGTTCATCAAAATATAGTGCCCCCAAGCCAAAAGGCTCGGTAGGCCATGGTACACTTTACCCATCACTCCCTCAAAGTAGAAGTAAAACAAGGCAGTTACAGCGACAGCGATAACTCCCACCGTCAGATAGAGGATGTAACCGGTGAACATCCATGTTCCCCCTCCGCCTCCTGCGATTACTCTCGCCGGGCTGAAGTACCAGTTGATGTTGAAGTAACTTAGCGGATCAACAATAAGAATCGTAACAATCGTAATGATTAGCCCTTGTATTATGGCTGCCCAGATGAATCTCCCTGCCCACTTGCCTTGAACTTGCGGTGTCATACTCGTAGTGAGCCGTGGATTCTAGAGCGATAAAGGTATCGGGAGGGAGGAGCTTTGGTTCCAGTATCTGGTTTAAACGCTTGAATTGACTGAAGTTTGTTAGGCGCCTAAAAAGCAAGCTACTCAGTTTCAGATCTTAGCGCGACAGTTTATACTAGGGCGTACATGTGTTGTTGATTCACCAATGACTCAACCGGCCCCTTACGACTTGGAGCAATCATCATGTTTTCTAGAAAGGTTCCCGGATCCATGAGCTTTTTAGCGAAGAGTTTTTCGTTTCTTCCCGCGCTCGTATGCCAACGGATGCTTGGGTTGGTAGAGTCCGAGCTCACC
>JASHSF010000119.1 GCA_030036955.1 Nitrososphaerales archaeon | reverse complement strand
CGATGACATAAGATGGCGTTCTAAAACTCGTTTTTCCTGTGCAGATGGTTTCGGACGTACTAGTTAATTGTGTTTTTCGATAAAAGGCGGTTGACTGTTCACCTGTGACGGAGTTAATCAAGAATTTTTACAAATAGTCCGAGATCTAGTGAGAAGAAGATCCGAAGACTTGAAATGCTAAAGAAAAGGATCGGGTAATCCCTCAGGCTAAAAGAGCGAGGATTGATATTTTGGATACTCTGGATCTAAAGATCCTGCGGGAATTGATGCGAAACAACATCATGCCATTTCCCTCTCCGGTCCTTCGAAAATCATTCCGCTCTATCGGGAGAAATCTCGGCGTAGATCAAGGAACCGTCAGAAATAGAATCAGACTGTTCAGACAAAATGGTTTCGTGAATGAGTTTTACCTTGGAGTTAATCCCTCGCTGTTCGGCTGCAGGATAGCAGCTTTGTGGTTTGACGTTCATCCAGAGTCCGAGAAAGAACACCTTCGAAAGGAAGTTTCAACAATGAAGAATACTCTTCTTGTTTGCGATTACCTGGGATCTAAAATGAGCGCGGTATTCTGCTACGGGAGTGAGAAAGATCTCAAGGAAATCACGAGGAAGATCACTCGAATGGCAAATTCTGAGGAAGTGCTTTGCCAGAACAAGCAATTCTTGCCGTGCCGGTTAAATCTCGCTCCTTCTGATTGGAGAATAATCGCGAGCTTGCAACGTGGAGATCCTCAAAAATCATTCGACGCTATCGCGCGAGAAACTCGTCTCTCAACAAAGACAGTGAAGAAGAGAATTTCAGCTATGGTAGAAGACGGGGCGATCTATCAACTTGCAAACGTGAACTTGAGATCCTTCGAAAATTTCGTTCCGACCGATGTAACTGTCTTTTATCAATCTCCAGAGTTTAAGGACAGTGTAAGCGAAGCACTCAAGAGCTCTTTGAGACAATGGATCGTCTTTGCTGATGTGGACAGTGAACATTGCTATCTTGCACTCGCTCTTCCAAGTATAGCTAGGATACGTGAGATAGAAAATGGGATCAAGAGAATCGAAGGAGTGGGTCGTATTCAAGTTGAAATACTTCAGGATATTTTATCACTGAAGCAGTTTTACGTCGATCAAGTTAGGGCCAAAGTTGAACCTTCAATCAAGGTTTTAGCACATTGAAAAATGTAAAAACTAGGTACTCGTAGAAATTAGTGCCCTAATTTCAAAGGTTTCAGAGGTGTAGGCTTCTGAATGTTTACGGACCCAGCGACAACTCGAATTCATTCCCGTCGGGATAGCTCACTTGGGGATTGACCTTGTTGCTCTCGAGTTTTTTGTTAGGGCGAAGTCTTGGAAAGGAGAACTATACCGGCGGTCTGCCGTAGATGTATTCTGGTTCGGTACTGAGGTAACCGCGCTCGCCCTTTGCTTTCACGTAGCCATCGTAGGCGAGAAATATACCCAAAACTAGTTCGAGGGATTTATGCCACTATTATTCAAACACTTCAAATGGTAGAGGAGACTTTTCGCATTTCCCATATCTTCGCCCCTATCAATACCGACTTTCTAACCTGGTAATGTTGAAAAATGACAGATTCTTCACCCGCTGGCGCAGAAAAGATGGGAGGGACTCCCATTGCCTCATTTGCAGATCAAGTCCACGATACAGGATCGGATTGAATGCTGGCAGGAGCTAAGAAGAAAATGAGGATAAATTCCAAACGCTTGCATTCTCTAAAGCTTTCAGACGTCGCCTCAGGCTACATTGGAACGCCTGTGCTCGACAAGATATCCTTTCGCGCAGACGAAAATGCGATTTACGTCGTCCTGGGACCGAATAGAGCGGAAAGACGACTTTCTGAACAATTGCTGGAATTCTTGAACCCATTATAGGACAGCTACTCTTCGACGGGCTAGATATGAGTCGTGATTTCGCTCGCGTTTCCCTTCTCTTCGTGAGTTGGGAATTGCCCGGGGACTCAAAACTCGCTTGCAACGGGAATGGAAAAACCCCGATGCTCACCGTTGCTTCGTCAATTGTCTAAGGTTAGAATTCAATTCGAAGTGATATATCGGAAGGCGATAATTCAGAAAAAGGTTATATAATTCCCGATCAGGAAACTCGATTTCATGAGAACTTTTCGTAGTAGATTAATTCTTTCGATCTTCCTGTTGGCAGTATTCGCGGGAAGCACTGTTTTCGGCGTGTCCCGAAATGTTAGTGCAGCTGCACCGACGGATCTCAATCCGGCATCTACCCAAGTGAATCCAGTTTCTCCAGTAACCATCGGCGGATTCAAAGTGGTCGGAAGCCTGCCTACCTCTGCAACCGTGCTTGTAACAGTTGCAGTACCATTGTTGAATTTAGGGCTTGCATCGTCTCTTGAAGCTGCAATATCCAATCCCCAGTCGCCTGATTTTAGGCACTTCCTCTCCCAGCAGACAATCCAGCAGGACTTTTTGCCTGTCGCGCAGTACCAGTCCACATTAAGCTACCTCCAGTCGCACGATTTTACAATTTGGAACACTGCCGAGGACTCGATCATAGTTGCGAGCGCGACTGTAGCTCAAATGCAATCGTCGCTGGGTCTCAGCTTTCAAATGTATTCCAACGGCACTGCGAGCTACTACTCTGCTTTTGGTTCCCCAACGCTTTCAGGAATCTACGTATACTCGTCGAACGCTACCATTTTGCTGGTCAACCATCCAAGCATTACTGTTGGGACACAGTCGGCGACTGGCATGGTTAGCCAGATCCCGCAGAACTCTGAAGGAGTCCCAAATGTCACGTCTCCAATAGAGGGCATACAAATGCCAAGCCTGCTTTCAACCTACAATGCGGCATCGCTCGTCGCAAATGGCGACAACGGTAAGGGCAAGACAATTGGAATCTTTGAATTCGGTGGAACGCCTTACATGTCGGAGGAACTTCAGGAATACGACTCTTTGACCGGGCTCGCCAACCCGCCAAGCTTCACTACAGTACCCGTTGGTCCTTACGATCCTAATCTCGGCACTGCGGAGGTTGAAGAGGAACTAGACGTCGAGGCTTCGCATGCGATGGCACCTGGAGCGAGCATAATTGTGTATGTCGGCAACGACGCTCTAAACTGGGCTCCGATAATTGCCGTCGTTGATGAACAGGACGCGGTGAACGTTCTGACGCAGAGCTGGCTTCTCTTCGAGTCTCTTCTCTCCAACGATGGACCTGGTGTCTATGACTTCAACGTGCTTCTAGGCGACCAATATTTCTTGCTCGGTTCTCTCGAGGGCATAACGTTCAGTGCAGCCTCCGGCGATAGAGGAGCAGTAGGTTACGCCGGTCAGCCTCTCGGAAGCCAGTCCTGGCCTGCAACCTCGCCGTATGTCACAGCCGTCGGTGGAACACAGACTTATCTGACCTTTGACGGCACCAAGGTAGTCTCCTCAAAACAGACTGCCTGGTCGAACTATCCGTTTGAACCAAACCAAGCGAATTACGGCGGAAGCACGGGAGGAGTCGACGCCCTTGAGCCAAAGCCCTGGTATCAAGATGGTCTCGCAACCCCCGCGTCATATCCCAATGGTAGATTGGTACCCGACCTTTCCCTTCAGGCTGCCCTTTTCCCTGCTTCATACGTGCTCGTTGATAGCAGAGAAGTGTCGTCGAGTACCGGTTACACGATTCTGCTTGTCGGAGGCACAAGTGAATCTACGCCGCTCCTAGCCGGTTTGGTCTGCGACATTGACACAGCGATCGGCGGATCGCTTGGCTTGATCAATCCATTCATCTATCAAGTCGCGCAGTCCTCGAGCTATACCAAGTACTTCACTCCTATAACGTACGGATTCAACGGCGCTTGGGTTGACAGTTCCGGTTACAATCTAGTAAATGGCTGGGGCGCTCCGAACATCGGGGCATGGGCCCAGTACTTCGAAACGCACTCGCCCGGCTCCGCTCCGAGCCTTCAAGTGTCCGTGTCCGGTGGCGAAGACGGAATCGAGTTTGCAGCAGGTCAGACGATCTCGGTGAGCGCGACTCCAGTAAGCGGAACCACCCCTACGAGCGATACGTACTCCGCGCAGCTCGTAACTTTGCAGGGCACGGTGGCAAGCGCGACTCTCGATTACAACTCGGTCGCGAAAGCATGGCAAGGCACTATCACAGTACCTTCCGAAGCATCAGGTGAGTCAAATGTGCAAGTCTCTGGCACAGTCAGCGGGCAAGAGGCATTCGGATTCGCGCAGGCCTTCACGTCGTATCTGGCAGTTGTAGAAACGCCGTTTGCTTCCGAAGTATACGGGACTGCCCCCTGGTCCACGCAGTTTGGCATCCCCATTAACTTGGTGATTTACGACCTGTTTGGCAATCAAATTACCACAGGATCCTACGGCTTCACGGCCTCGTCGTACAACACTTTGACGAACAAGTACTCTCCCATCGCTACCAAAACTTTTGCAAATTCGATGGGAACTTTTTCGAGCACTCTGACGGGAAACTACCCACTAACTCCGGTCCATATTGTCCTCAATGGCCTGTACGGCTTTATCTCGTTCCAAAATGGAGTCGGTCTACTCTCGACCTTCACACTTTCCCAAGTGAATTCTCAGCCAGGCACGGTCAGCCCCGGCCAGTACTTGCAGGTGCAAGCAGCGGTCCAGGCCCCGGAGAATACGCCCAACATCATCTCGGAAGAAACCGGTGAGCCCCTTTCGGTTACAATAGAGCAGGCTTCGACGATCGTTGCTTCGCTTGTCTCGCCCGCTGGAAAGGTAGTGTCGTCTGTGAACGTAGGAGCTGACGTTGGCGGCTTCCTCGGCGAGTTACCCGTTCCTGCCAGTTCGGCTTCGGGCATTTACACCGTTTGGCTCAAATCGTCCTACCAGTCGATTGACCTAGACGGCGCGTGGGTAAACGGGACATACTTTGGCAAGGTTTTCGTCGCACCGCAAACTGCAATAGTTCCAAAGATCAAGCTCTCGCCCAACCCTGTAGGCGAGGGTCAAAACGTCCAGATAACAGCTAACATTCAATACGCTAACGGCCAAGAGGTGACGTACGGAATGTTTTCAGCAACGCTATACCCTGCCTACGATTCGAACAACTATGCCACCTATAGCGCACTTCCGGCTGGGGCGATCCCACTCTGGTACAATCCGAGCATGAATCGCTGGGTCGGCGATGTCGTCATGCCCTCGAAAACTAGCTTGGGTTGGATAGGTGGCGAGACATATTTCAATCAGGGTCTCTATCCAGGAATCGTAACGACGCCCGTCAAGGGCCCCTGGGATGCCTACGTATCCGGCGAGTCTTGGAATGGAGTTCCAACGACTACTGACGAAAGCGCGCAGCAAGGATTCAAGGTTGGAGCTGGTGCCTTGCCAGCAACTCCATCTTATTCGCGCAGTCTGCTCGCCCCATACGCGGCTTCTGCTTTCGCCAGCGCTCCTGGAAAACTAGTTGCGACAACTCCCTTCTCGGCTGTCGACAGCAGCGTGATAGTTGGCACGATTTTAGCTGCTGTCGCAAGCTTGCTCGCCGTTTCTACAGTTACCAGCGTCGTCTCTGGTAGGACGAGGATTCCGACTTTTCCGTAGAATTTTCTGAGGGTAACTTCACCCTCAGAAATCCACTCCGGAACCGCTCTGCTATGAAATCCTCCGGATCAAGCAAGGGTTCGATCAGGAGTTTCCTGTCTCGTGCTTCAATTTTGAATTTCTGATCAGTTCTGAGTTTGAGCTCGTCTCTTATTTCGCTCGGAATCAGAATTCTAGCTCGCTCTCGTAGCCCTGATGTGATGCTTGGATTGAGCTACTTGCGGTAAGCGGCCTGCATTCCTAGCACAGCCTGTCGACTCAAGGGGTCGACAATTCGGGATCAGGTCGGACAGACTCTAACAGCCGTGAATACAGCAGCTCTAACTGCATCTTTTTTTCAATCGATTAAAGTCTGAATAGCAACTCGGCGTTGCCGTGCGCGACTCGCTGCTTGTCTTCGGGGCTCAAAGGAAGCTGGTACAGAAAAGCCACTGCTTCAGACATTGATGCGTATGGATAATCCGCAGAAAACATTATTCTGTCAATGCCTACCTGCAAAAGCAAATCGAGAAAAGGCTGCACGAAGTTGAAGCCAGATATGGTGTAGTGAACGTTCTCTCGAAGATACGAGGCGAACGGACGATCGAGCTTCGTCACCTCTATCGTCAGGACTCTATTGAGCCTCTCCATAAAAAAAGGCAGCCCTTCACCTAGATGGCCGACTACAAGCTGAAGCTTGGGATACTTATCTAAAACCCCGGAAAGAATCAAACGAATAACGTGCACAGCAGTCTCGATGTGCCAACCCCAAGCAGCGCCCGAGAACCCGCCAGGATTTTTCGTCGTGTCTGGAAAGTTTCCTTGATAGTAAGCTTGAACCACGGCCTGCGTGGGTAGGGTTGGATGAAGGTAGATTGGTACGCCTAACGCCTCCGCTTTCGCAAAAATCGGCCAAAAAAAGCTGTCATCAAGGTAGCGACCGCGGCTGTGTCCGTTTATGAGTGCGCCTTTGAATCCATACTGTCGAACCGTCCGCTCTAATTCTTCGGCAGCTTTCTCAGGTGCTGGTGTCGAGAGTGCTGCAAATCCATAAAATCGATTCGGGTGTTGCCGCACGGCGTTTGCGAGGGCATCGTTGGAGGCACGGGCGAGACGCTGCGAATCATCAGGAGATAATTGCTCAACTCCTGGAGCAGTCAAAGAAAGAATCTGAACGTCAATTCCCGCTTCGTCCATCTCCGCGATTCTTCCGTCGCCGATGTCCGTCAAGCTCTTGCCGAGTTTAGCAAAGTATTCCATCTGAGGGCTAGGAGACGCTGACATTTCTCTGTTCGCTTGCATGGCCCCTTGCATGAACGTAGGACTAGCGTAGTGTTCTTCGAGCGTAATCGTCCGCCCAAAAGCACGTTCCATTTTGAAATCGGCAGATCTGGCTCGTGATGTTATTTATGAAATTCTCGGTATCGCACAGGGACACTTAATCGCCCGAAATTCTGTATACTTCCGCTCCAATTCCGTCAATCTTCATTCCAATTTTTTCGCACGAATTCACGAAAGAGATGTTCCGGTCTCGCGCTCTCTCCCAGAATTGCCTGTCATCGTACGGTCCAGGAAACAGTGGATCTATCTGCGAGACATGCTCCAGGATCATCTCTATCTTCGCATCGATCGAGGATTTGTCGAAAACTTCAATTGAATCGACCTCTTCGAGCGTAAACTCCTGCCAAGCTCCCCTGTACTGTAGGATAGGAACACCGGACAGGCTACGAGCGTACTCTTTCTCTTCTCCGGTATTCGCAAAGTCCTTCAAGCTCGAAAGTGCAATCCGAAAAGCATCCATGCACATCGAATGTGTACCGTTGGGATCAGTAGTATCTCCGGCGACAAGTATAGCAGTCGGCCTCAATTTTAGCAAGAACTGTCGGACAATTTCTACGTCCGCGTCGCTTATCGGCGCTTTTCGAGCTGAGCCATATTCTTCGTAGAAAGGGAGGTTGAGAAAGTGAGCTTTTGCTCCCGCTTTTGAGCTTGCCCTAATAGCCTCCTGCTTTCTGATTTCGCCTTTAATCTTCCTTACCCTCGGATCATCCGGTGCACCTTTTGGCTTAGTGTAGACTGATCGTACTATGGATTCTGCAACAGCCTCAAATTTTTCGGAACGCTCTAAAGCATATTTCGCAACAATTTCAGCGACGCCAGCGTTCTCAAGTCTAAGATAGTTCAGAACGTCTTGATCTTTTACCGCGTTTGAACCGGAAACCATGTAGGCGACGTTGACTTCGCTTCCCGATTCCACCAACCGCTTCATTGTTGCCCCCGCACAGATTACATCGTCGTCGGGATGCGGAGAGAAAATGAGCACCTTTGGAATTTTCTGGTTTTTGTGAACTAGTCTATCCAGGGAGTCGACTTTTGCTCTGAACTCTTCTAGGAGCTCGCGACCAAAGTCAGGACCAAAAGTTGAAAATAGCGAGCTCAAGCGCTCGGCCTTGAAATCACCAAAGCCCAATTTGTCGAGACTCTTGCCCTTTCTGCGGGCGAGCCAGATCATCGCAGATCGAGCAAGGCGATCCTCTTTTTTCCAATCAATGTCGCTCCGCACGAGCCAAGGAGAGGAGTGCTCAATCAGTAGCGAAGCTGCGACGCGATCGGAAATCACTTCAACCGAGTCGTGATACTGGAGGAGCGAAGCAGGGATTTCCGCGGTAGGAGCACCCTCTAAAGCGCTTTTGAGCGTCGAGGCTTTGTGCTCGCCAGATGCCATGAGCACGATTTGCTTTGCTTCGAGAATGGTTCCGACGCCCATGGTTATCGCACTCTCGGGCACGTTTTTCATTCCAAAGAAATCTGGAGCCGCGTCCTTTTGCGTAGTTTCGGAGAGAGAAACGATCCTAGTTCGCGAATCTATCGAAGATCCCGGCTCATTAAATCCAATGTGTCCGTTTCGTCCTATGCCGAGGAGCTGCAAATCAATCCCTCCAAGCCCCTTGATCTTTGCTTCGTATTCCTGGCAGAAAGATCGGGTTGCTTCCATACCCCCTTCTGAGATTAGACCGTCGGGGATGTTGATCTGCTCTTCCCGTGCGTCGATGTACTCGAAGAAATTTTCCTTCATGAAGCGATAGTAGCTCTGGGGTTGCTCCCGAGAAAGGCCGAGGTATTCATCCAAATTAAAGAAGACGCAGTCAGTAAAATCAACCGTGTGCTCCCTGTACATCTTGATCAATTCTCTATAGACGCCGAGAGCGGAGCTTCCCGTTGCAAGCCCGAGAACTGGTTTTCTCTCCTCAGTCTCAGGATTGTTTCGCTTTGCAGCGATGACACTTGCAATTCTCTGCGCCACGTATTTTGAAATTTTTGAATAGTCATCAAACACGAAGAGCTTTGGCCTTTTGGTTGAAGATCTCGCGATCGCCATAAAATTTCACACGGGGTGGTTCGTTGATCTGACCATGAGCGCTCTCGATTGGGTCGTTCCGGCAATCCAGTATAATAATACTGCAGTCGTCTCGTCTTTCAGATCCGTCCCGCATGGAAGTGAAAGCGTATAGAACCCGGCTTTGGTGGCCGGGGTTTATAGTACTTTGATGTTCAGCTTAGCCAAACGCTCTGCCAGTCAAATCCATATGTAGCTAGCAGCGGATTGAAAAGTAGGCCGTTGACGTTTGACGTGTACACTGCGTATCCCACTGACTGGAATGCCCAGACGCTAATCGCGGCTGCCATTGTATCTTCAGTAATCTGACTGTAGTATTGGGCTCTTAGTGTCTGGTTGCTCGTCGCGATTGCCTCATTGTATAGATTCGTTATTGTTGCGTTGGTGTATCCATTCGTGTAGGAATACGGGAATGGTGAAGCGGTATAGTCCGCTGGGTCGTTAAAGTCCGGCGTCCAGTACTGGGCGAGCATCTGCGGGTGCGAAGTCAAATTGAAACCAGTCACTCCGTTGCCCACGTAGTTTCCATAAGAAGCATCGGTCGCGCCAATCAGGTTAACTTGAAAACCGATCGCTCCGAGGTCGCTCTGGATTGCCGTAGCGAGAAGCCCTGCCTCCGGCCAGTCTTCAGGATAAACAAAGGTGCTTACTGGTAACTCCGTTCCGTTTGACCATGCGAGATTACCGCTAGAGTCAATGTGGTAACCAGCAGCTGTCATTTCCGCATTAGCGAGCGTGATATTGGTTTGGTAAGGAGCGATACTATCGTTGTACCCGAACATTCCCATCGGTATGGGACCTGCAAACGAGGAAGCGTATCCATCGAATATGCTGTTGTCGATAAAGCTGTAATTGATCGCGTGCTCTATCGCAAGACGGACATCGACATTGTTTGTCGGGAATAGCTGGGTGTCAAGGCCAATCGTGCCGACGTCCAGCGACAATCCTATGGTCTTTACAACGATACCAGAAGTTCCAGATAGTTGCGATAGTAGATCGGGATCCACGTTGGCTACCTGAACCGATTTGCTCTTGATGTCCAAAAAGCGAGTGCTAGAATCTTCCCTGTAGTTGACTATTACTTCGTTCAAGTACGGTTTTGGTCCCCAGTAGTACGGGTTTGCCATCAGAGTCATGTGATCTCCCATTACCCACTGGGTCAGCATGTAGGGACCCGTACCGACGAGATTGCTCGCCATGAACGAATTAACTGTACCGGTAGTTGCATTGTATCCCCCGTGAGCAATGTCCACATTAGGATCTATGATAGAATTGTAGAAATCTGCAACGCAGGAAAGGAAAGCCGAGTAGGGCGCAGTCAAATTGACCGAGAATTCGTACGGGTTGATCATATTGAAAGTCGACATATTGAGTCCCGCGCCATTGAACACGTAACCGTTCATCATGGACTCGACGCGCGTCCAGGAGTACTGAACGTCGGTTGCATTGAATTCATCTAGTTTGGTACCGGTGGCTGGATTTACGAAATAAACTCCCTGGCGAAGTGTAAAAGTGTACATAAGACCGTTTGAGGAAACGTTCCACGCTGTAGCTAGATCTGGAATCAGCGCGTTCGTTGTCAAGTTGTAGGTAAGCAGCGTATCCATGACGTTTGCATCGATCGCGAGTCCCGAGACCGTATTCGTTACAGCAGGGTCAATTGCAGAGGGCTCGAATTCTTCATCCGCGACAAGCGTGCCGCCATAGACCGGAGTAGTTACCGAGCTAGAGCTGGACGACGTTGTGCTGGTAGCTGAGGTGACAGAACTAGACGAACTAGACGAGGTACTTGAAGTCGTTGTAGATGTCGTTGCTGGTTTTTGGACAACGAGATACGCGCCGACAGCAGCAACGATGATTACGACTATGACAATTGAAGCTAAAATAACTCTTGATATAGCAACCCCATCGTTACGAATCTGTTTCAAATGCTAATCGATGGGCCTGACATACTACGGCTATTTTAACCCATTGACGAACAGTCGATCGCAACTCATTTGTGGCCGAAATTAAGACTCGCGGATGCCTCAACTGTAATGTTTTCTCATTTGCTCGTTGAAGGGCAGAGTCAGAATCTCGTCCAAAACCTGTCTTGCTTGCACATCTGATACGGTCCTTCGATCCCTGTATAGTATCTCGAGTAAGAGAGATCTGTCCCCTTTTAGAAATGCTTCGAGTGCCATCTCGAGCCTCACAAGCCTCGGAAACAATACCATCCTTGTCAACCTCTCGGGGATAGGCTCGATTTTCTCTGGCGAAAGACCCTTTTGATTTGCTTGAACGGGAATCTCTACGACGACGTCACTCGGTAATCCCGCAACGGCAGAATCGTTTCTCACCCCCAACACAAACCTCTCGCCCCTGTCATTGACTATCGAATCAATGAGCGGAACGATTTGCTCTCTGCTCTTGACCGGAGGAAAGTCTGAAAGGAGCTCTGAACCAGAATGTCCGGCGAGCGCGAAAATCTTCTCGGTTCTTTCTTTAACAGTATTCAAATAGCGAGCCCAGCCAATCTCACTATCCGGACCCCCAAACTCGCCATACCAGTACTGCTTCGTCTTCAAATCGTAGTGGTATTTCCAGCTCCCGCTTCTCACTGTGTCTCCAATGGGAAATAGGCCATAGAGCTTGTGCATGTCCACAGCTGCCCTGCTCAAGTGGATATCAAATTCGTTCTTTTGCTTGTAGTTGCTCCAGTAGTCTTGGGATTTATTTTCGATCCACTCGTCGAGAAGATCGTAAACGTCTACGTCGCCGAGCTGAAATCTAGTTAGGAATATGTTGTGGTTGAATCCGGCGACTTGGAAATCAACTTCTTCCGGATCTAGACCAAGCGCCTTTGCAACCTCAATCCAACCGAGGTAGCCGTGGCAGTAGCTAGCTACTTTGATCTTTTTCTCCCTCGCAAGAAGCGTTCCCGCTTCGAACTCTGGGTTCGCTACGTCGATGAGCAAGGCATCTGGGCAGAGCTCCTCCATTTCCGTTGCAAGCTCCATGAAGAATTTCAGCTGATAATAGCCCTGGAACGTCGTGGAGTAATCTTGGATCATGTTGAATTCTACGGCTTCGACGCCCCTGTAGTAACCGTGTTTTTCCCCTACACTCCTCACTATCTCCTGCTGCTCGTGCCCGCCGACAAGCACAGTATCAATCACGAAATCGGAATCCATTAGAGCGTCCCTCCTGTCTTGGGTTTTCGAGATTCGGAGGTTTGCTCCCATCGCCACGGAGTAAGATTTGGCCATTGAATAAACGGCGTCGAGCCGCTCATTGTCGAGGTCCATTAGAGCAATTTCGCTTCCGGCGAGCCCCTTCGTGAGACAAAGATCCTTGACAACGTTCATGGAAAATGCGGCGCTGCCTGCTCCAACCAGCGTTATCTTTGTCATTTCATCCAGCTTTCATTTGCAAATCTGATATAGCTTGTCATTCCCAATTCCCAGCTGCGCGTTGAATCTCGTCGCACGGAACCCCAGAGTCGAAAGGCCGAGAAATCGCTCCCCGATTACCCTGCTGATCGACGATTCAACACCGTGCATAAATCCATTGTATTATTTCGCAAGCCAAGTTCCCAAAGACGCGGTGGATTACCACTACACCAAAAACAAAGGTAAGTGGTACTTCGATTCAGATTCAAAATTTAGGCATCCGATTGTTGATTCGATTGACCAAGTGTTTGTTCACGAGTTCGCCCGTCTGGTCAATTCCAAAGAGGTCAAGGGAAAGATTTCCGTGATACCGTACCCTGCGGGGCTTGGCAGAGTTGATCGAGCTCTCAAAGGGTTCTCCCCTGCTAAGGTGAAGGACTATGTCTCTACTTTCAAACGCGAAATTGCTCCAAAATTCGACTTCGGACCCGAAATGCTAACGCACACTAGGGCGCTTAACTTGAGGACTGGAAGTCTGATGAGCGGCATAAGTGAACACGATTGGTCTCAAAAGCAGGATTCGGTTACTCTAACGAAATACTTAGCCCTTGCCCTAAAGATCTTAAAGAGCTCAGGGCTAAAACCAACGGGCGTTACCTCCCCCTGTAACTTTGGGATATACGTCGAAAAAGATTACGTCAAAGCACTCCTTGGCGCCGTAAAGCAAGTCTTGGACTTGAAAGTTGCTTGGTATTTTCTTCACGTAGATTCAGGATCCCAAACGGTAGATCACAAAGTGATGTATCTCGACAGAGAAAACGGAGAAGCAGTCGTAAGCTTGATCGGCTCGA
>JASHSF010000013.1 GCA_030036955.1 Nitrososphaerales archaeon | reverse complement strand
CGTACGCGAAAGCGTGAGCCCTCGCTACTTGCCCGGAGCCGATCAGGCCCACTCTCACTTGTTGAATTTGGATTTAGCGCCCTGGCACGTAAGTGAACAGCCCCTAGAAATAGTATGCTGGCTACGTCAGTACGATGAAGGTATTTCCAGGATCCGAATTTTTCCACTCTTTGTGAAAGGAGGATTTTTCCGGATCTAGCTGCAGGAGCTAACTTACCACGGACGCTTCGAGCAGCTTCTCGTTTGTTCGATCAGCTGGAAATTCGTAGATTACGCTTACCTTGCACCTGCTCGTCCAAGAATTGAAGCACTCATCGCAAACGCGCAGCTTCATTCCGTTCATGTCGTTTTTTCCTATTTTAGTGGCAATAGACTGCCTATTGCACATTTGGCAGCTCTTGCTTTTTTTCAAGAGCTCAATCGCGTCTGGATTTGGCAACGCGAAAGTAACTTAGGGAATAGGGGAATAAATCGAGTACGTATCCAGACACTCTATTTCGGGGACTGCGGCATCAGAGACATAGCCGATTTTGAAACAGGCCAGTATTTTCTAAATGAACTATGATTACAGCATAAATTGAACACCCGGAATATCATATCCGGGGGATTCTCTGGGTCAAATCCTACACGTCGTCGCGAAACCATATCTTTGGTTAGCTAATAGCTTAGGGCATCTATGACATACCGTCCATGTATCTCTCATGATCTGCTTGGTTTTTGAACTATCGAGTTTAGAAATGTAATTCCATATATATCCGATATATCAGAATCCGTTAGGTCTCCCTTATGAAGCAAGCAGCCCGAATCTCCCTATCAATCACTCTTGTCTGTGTCTTTTTGCTAAGCGGCATCTTTGGATTGTCAATGTTTTCGACCGCGGCGAGTGCACCATTGAGCTCAGCTGCGACTACACAAACCTGGACTTCGTTCACATACAATTACAACAATTCGAGGTACAATGCGAACTCTCTTGTGACCGCATCCAACGTAAAGACTCTGAAACTTGATTGGCATGTTGACACAGGTCAAGTTAACACGGGACAGCCAATTGTGTCAAACGGTGCAGTTTACTTCGGCGACTGGGGAGGCTATGCTTACTCTGTAAATCTAACGAACGGCAAGACCATCTGGAAGGATGACATGAGCATCATGATTCAGGCGAAATTAGGTCACCCCTACAAGGCGCAGATCTCCAGCACGTTCCTCGCTCAGGGTGGCGTGATTTATGGCGGAATGAGTCCCTACGGCCCCGTTGGGATCACTTTCGCCCTCAACCAGAAAACCGGCGCCCTAATTTGGGCTGATAACTTGAGTGCATCCCCGTTCAGCTCGTCTACGCCGTCAGTATGGGGGTCACCAATTTACTACAACGGATTAATCTACATTGGAACGGCAGCCTACAACGAATCTAACTCCAAGCAGCACGGCTTTGTTTTCGCGCTCAACGCAAATACGGGTGCTCTCGCCTGGAAGTTCGAGGCAGCAAAGGCGGGCTTCATCGGAGGAGCGGGCGTGTGGAGCTCCATTGTAGTAGATCCGGCACTCAACGCCGTTTATTTTGGAACTGCAAACTCCTACGCCCCCGCCAAGCAAACGCCATATTCCGAGGGTATAATTTCGCTCAATGCAATGACCGGGGCGTTGAATTGGGTCTTCTTGGCTCACAATCCATCGCAGGGCGACCTAGACATTGGCGAAACGCCGAACCTCTTCACTGTCAATATTGGAGGGACTGTGTACCAGGCAGTCAGTGCCGGTTCGAAGGATGGCTACGAATACGTGGTGAACCGCATGAACGGTGCGCTGCTTGAAAAAATAGAGGTATCCACGGGAAGCGGCCACTCGGGCGTTATCGGACTGGCTGGCTTCGTCTACAACTCCGCCAACAACCCCGAAGTATACATTCCAGGAGAAAATGCCGCTGGTCACACCAGCGAAATCAGAGCATACCTACCGGCTACCAACAAATTTGCCTGGACTCACGTGGATCCAGAGTCCGTAGTTGGATCTGTTACAGTAATTCCAGGAGCGATCCTCTATCCTGACAACGGCGGCTACATCACTGCGTTGAATTCTGCGACGGGTGCGCAGCTCTACAGGGCACACTTTACGGGTGAGGCTAGAGGGGGAATCACTGTCGTCGGCAACATGGTTCTATTCACGACGTCCGACGGCTGCTACGCTTTGATACTTGGATAGTCGGATTTGGGCGGGCCTCGAAGAAACTTCAAATTTCCTCGAGACGAAAAGTCGGGTCGCTTCCAAGAGACTTGGGATAAACCTGGCTTCGTCTTGGTATCTAATGCAAGTCTTGAAAAGTAAGTGCTAATATAATGTACCAGATTTGAGTCTTTGCTCAAGGATGCAGCCTGATGAAATGGCACTCTTTGCTTTGATAAATGAACAGGGGCAGGCTTGGAATGACAATCTTTCGATGCGCGACCAAGAAGGCTGGAAAGAGCATGCAGCTTTCATGGATGCTCTAGCTGATGAAAAATTCATCGTTTTAGGCGGGCCCCTCAAAAACTACTCAAAACACAGAACTCTCTTGATCTTCAATGCTCCCGACGAAGAAGCTATCCGCACGAGAATGGCAGAAGACCCCTGGATTCGCGACGGAATGCTCCGTATTCTCGATATCTACCGCTGGGAAATTTTGCTCGGCGAGCTGAAAAAGTGATCGGTCCTGCGAAGACCAAAAAGAAAGTCTGCTTATACTACAGGAAGATCGTAGAATACGCCCACATGTCAGATTTCTCTTCGTTCTACAATTAGAGTACACTTGGTGGCTAGAGCCGCGATTACCCCCACCGCCGCAAGCCATGGAGCTAGTAGAACTCCAACGACGCCAATTGTAACGGGGATATCAAGCAGGATCTTCCCATTGTCGTCTTTCACTAGTATTCTACGGACGTTCCCTTCGTGAAATAATTCTTTTACCTTCTTCGGCAGTTCATCCGATGAGACTGAGAATTCTTGGGTGGTCGCATTCTTTCCGATGGCAGCTCCGCATGCGTGACAGTACTTCGCATTGTCAACCAGTTTTGTCCCGCAGCGACTACAGTTTTCCATTCTAACACTCGCTTCACTCTTCGTGTGAGCAATATTTACGACAGCTGGGCGATTATCAACTCTGATAATCGACAGAGCTGATGAACGCGGAGATGCTTTTCCATCCGCCAGTGTTTACCGTTCGGTCAAATGATGTCAAGAAACACCCTCTCCGACAAGCTCGATACTTTATACAAAAAGCGCGAGAATCTGAAGCTATGACTCGTTCAGCACTTCAGCTAGCAAACGTCTTTCTGCCTTGCGTCTGTGGGCGACCCAAGTTGATTTCGATAGATTGACCCTCCGCGCAATCTCCTCTGAACTGTTCTTTCTTGGTCTATCGTAATATCCCAGCTTGTAAGCCCCGATCAGGACATCACGTTGCTTTTCGGTTAGGCGTTGAAGCGGCGAGCTCGGGGAGAATTTCGCATCCATCAACGACACCATCTTGAATTTCAACTTTGAGATCTCAAGCGATCTCAAGACTCTCTTCATCTGCTTTGCAGTTCCGAGAAAACTCACCTTCAGCTTGCCGTCCTTTACTTCAAGTGGTGTAGAAAGATACGAACCAGACGTTAACCGACTAAGGAAGCTCGGTCGCTTTCGTCCGGGGAGAGCGCTGACTTTGATAAAGTATGTGTTAACCCCCTTGCCTTTTTCGAGAAGTTCGGATTCAAACTTGGCGTCACGGGAACCGGCAAATACATCCCTTATCCTTGGCGGCTCATCGCCAAAATCCACTTTGACCAGCGCTGAAAACTCTGCTGGCTCAAGTCTCAGTATGTGGACTATTTCGAATGATGAAAGCCTTCGAAGATCGGAACTCGTGCCGAGCTCATCCAATGGAAACTCCACTATGAGCCTGCGCATAATCACACTCGCTCTTCAGAAATAGATAGAGCTTTATCAAGAGACGCCCCTGTGCGCCAGCACGTTAATCCATCGAAGAAACGCGTATTCTCTTACACGGCGAGATGCGTAATGGAAGAAGCTACAAAGAAGTTACACCCAAGCTCTTCAGATAAAACTTTCGATCATGCGTATGCTAACAGATCGCTGGTATTACTGTCGCTGATCAGCGCGTTCGTACTGTACATCGATACCATGCTAACACCAGCTCTCCCCAAGATAGTTTCAGAGTACAATGTGAGCATAGATCAGGCGAGCTTGCTCATTTCTCTCTATACTGTCTCAGGTGTCGCGGTAATCCCCATCTTCGGAAAGCTTGGAGACATTTATGGAAAAAAGCGCGTCATGCTCTACATTCTGATAACCTACATAATTGCCGCTACCGCCACATCATTTGCACCGACCTTCAATCTTGTCCTGATTTCGAGGTTCGTGCAGGGAGTGGGGCTCGGCCTGTTTGCTCTTTGCTTCAGTCTGGCGAGAGAACAGTTTCCGAAAGATCTAGTTCCTAGAGCGCAGGGAGTGATAAGCGCCGTTCAGGTCGCTGGCGGGGCGCTTGGGCTTCTAGGCGGAGCGATAATAACGAGCAGGTACGGATGGCAGGGGAACTATCACATTGCATTGCCCCTGATAGTTGTCGTTACTGTTTTGATATTCTTCCTCGTAAGAGAATCCCCGAACCTAAAGCCGGGTGTCAAACTCGACTATATCGGTGCAGCTTGGCTTGGAGCCTCGCTCACAGCTATCGTGCTTGGGATATCGGAGGGGACTAGCTGGGGATGGACATCTGGCCCCATCGTCGCGCTATTGCTGGGCGGTCTTGTATCGATGATTCCACTAGCTTTGTACGAGAGAAGACTTGCGGAGCCAGTCTTGGATCTGAAGCTACTCCGGCAGAGAAATCTAATGGTCGCAAACCTGCTCGTAATTTCATACGGGCTGTCTCTCGGAATAGCATTCCAGACTCTTGTCTACGCCATGGAGCTGCCGCCTCCCAGCGGTTTTGGAATTGGAATTACCGAAATCGGAGTGTATCTTCTGCCACTCGTCGTCGTCATTCTACCCGTCGCTTTAGGTGTGGGCGCAATTATTCCGAAATACGGCGTGAAACCTTTCCTTTACATTGGTTCAATTCTTGCAGCCTCGGCATTTCTTTTGCTGTCTACTTACACGAGCGCTGAGCAAATTGAAGTTTACCTTATTGTGTACGCCTTTGGTTCGGGGATGCTGACTGTTTCGATACAGAATCTTCTTGTCCTGTCCATACGGAAAAGCGAGATGGCCCTAGGGACAGCACTGAACACAGATTTCAGATACATCGGACAGTCCCTGGGTGCCCCGATAGCGGGAGCGATTCTTTCAACTTATGTCGGTAGCTACATGATTAGTGGGCATGTTCTTTCGCTACCAACCAGAACTGCATTTCAGTACTGCTTTTACACCTCGGTCGTCGCGTTCATAGTCGTCGGGTTGCTTGTAGTATTTGCGAGGGAGGTCATAGGAAAGAAGACAGATTTGCACGTTGCATAAAAATAGTAGAATTTTGTTGCTCCACGGATTAAGTCATGAAGCGACAAACGAGACCGGCTTTTGTTTGAGACTGGACAAGATTATTCGTTCCTTCTGGTTAGCATGTGAAAGCACTAGCAAACCTTACAAATTTGATTGTCTCGTCTTTAGGTATTGCAGATCACTCGATCCTTAATTGCTGGCGCTCTACTGTTTATAGGGAGCACGCAATTTTTTCTTCTGCTATTTGTGAGCACCGCTCTCTATCCAGACTATAATGTGAATTTTAACTACATCAGTGATTTGGGCGAGACCTGCCGTAAGACTCTAGGTTGCCATTTTGTTCAGCCGTCTTCAACCATCTTCAATGCGGCATCGTTTATTTTAGGCGCGTTGGCTTTGATTGGATTCGCGCTGCTCTTGGCGGAGAGCCGCAAGAAGATCTTGCCCTATCTTGGCATGATTTCCGGGCTCGGCGCCGCGGGCGTGGGTCTGTTTCCCGAAGGCACAGGCAAAGTACATGGCGGATTCGCGTTGTTAGCCTTTCTCTTCGGCGGACTCGCAGCTATAGTCTCTTTCCGTCAGGTCAAGTTTCCTTTCAATATTTTCTCGATCATTCTAGGGGTCGCGAGCTTGACCTTTCTCGGTCTTTTTCTGAGCCTGACGCTCGGCAACCTGACTTCAGCGACGCAGGCGACCGTGTCAGGACTGGGCATTGGCGGACTCGAAAGGCTCGTCGTCTATCCTATTGTTTTGTGGCTAGCTAGTTTCGGAACGTACCTTATGGCAGCGAACATTGCCAAATAATAGCTACCAAGGCCTTACTTAAAACGCACATTCTCATTTTGTGAATTGATTCTGGCCCAACTGTCAGCTGGAAAAACCGCCTGTATAGCACCAAGAATAATAGATGTGACTGGAGCTGGCTAGACAACTCGCTCTAGTCCTGAGCGATAGCACAACCATTGGTAGGCTTGTCTGCGCCACATCGATTGCAGGCCATCCTGATTAACACAGCCTTAACCACCCTAGAATTTGCCTCAAACTAGCTGAGACCCTTTATCGCGCTACTCAAACTTCTTTTCAGCCTCTGGATATCAGTGGCCATTCTATTGGTCGAGTCCACGTTGTATTTCAATGCGATTGCGGCAGCAATAGGGAAAATAAAATAAGCTATCAAAAGTGCTCCGATAGAGTTTGAGAAGATCGGAACAGACAGGGTAGCGAGAGAAATAAGTACAGGGAACGACAAGCAACAAGTAGCTCCTACTATTACTCCCGTCATAGGCAGCAGCACGAAAGCTCGTGTTTTTTGAGTAGTCGCGTATAAATTTCCGAGATCTACGACTTGCATAATGTTGGTCACAACTAAGACGCTCATGATGAGAGCGAAAGAGATGCAGTAAAATGACCAAACGAAGTCGAAGGAAGGAGGAACGAGTACTGAAATGTTAGGATAGAAACCAAAACTGGTGACTATTGCGGAGAGAGAGGTGGAATATAGCAAGTTCGAACTAAAGTATACTGTCGGCTGAGCGGCTACTCCAGGAAGTTTGTAGGCGTACTCTAGTATCAATTCCAATAGCAAACCATACAGTACCAGATGGACACTAGCGTAAGAAACAAAAATTAGCTTCCCCCGAACTGTCCTAATGTACCGGGCGAAAAGCGCCATGGTACTTCTAAGAGGGAACCAAATTGCAAGCGCAACTACTGGAAGCCAGAACATGAGAGACGACAATGTTTCATAGAAATTGAATGCTGAGCCAGCTGTAAAGTAAGCATAGTATGCCAAAGCAAAACTTGATGCGATCAATACAGATGATACGATCAAAATGAGAGTTGTGAATTTTTGCACGAGATAACACTCAAACCCATTTGATTATTTTCAAAGACATTTCCGGGCTTCGAATCTCAAGAGCGGATTACAAGGCTCATGAGCACAAAAATCCCCTTGTCATAAATATGTTCTTTCTAGCTCAACTTGGAAACTGCTCTGGAGACATGTCCTTTGGCTTTCAATTCTTCATACCAGTCCTGTCGCTTAAACGATCATCTTATAGTTAACATCTCCTGAAGTAAACTTCGCCTATCGAGCTTGCGTGATTTTCTAATGAGCTTCCCATTTAGGATAGATCTTTTTGGAAATAGGGGCATTCAACAGTGCGCGCACACGAATAGACCATGCCGAAATGGGCGCAAAACGTGACAGTGATGGCTTGAGTCCAGTCGAGAGTGACTTTTCATCAGATTCTAGCCGATCAAGGGTGCTGGAACTCATATCTCTGATCCCTGGAATTCACCTGCGAGGACTTTGTCGACTGTTAGGGCTGTCCTTCAGCTCTACTCGATATCATGTAGACAAGCTCTGCACCACCGGAGAAATCGTTCGCGAGAGTGAAAAGGGGTATATTCGGCTGTTCCCAGCTGGCGTTGTCCTAGAGGACAAAATTGCATATTCCTTCTTGAGGACAAAACGATTTCGCGACATTCTATTGGCTCTTGCAGAGGATCCGCATATGACGAACAAAGAGATTTGTTCTAGGACAAAACTGGCTAAATCAACCGTGAGCAAATGCATTCACGAGTTAGTGGACAGGGGCCTTGTAAGGGATAAGGCTTCAGCGATTGAGGGAACAATCACATATGAGATATGCGATCCGGAATATCTCTTGCGCCTTCTGATAGATGTACACAAATCAGCTGCACCAAGAAGAAGCAGACCATGGCCTAGTCTTGTGGCTGAGAGTTTTGAAGATTTGGAATACCAGAAGGAATTTTACTGAACAAAGCATTACCATGGAGTTGAATTTATTTAGAACTTAACCGACACGCGGAGATCAGCTCTCGCGTTCAAGCCTCTTGAGTTCGCTTTTTGAGCCAAAGTATTCTTATCGCCCCGCTAAGAGCATTTGGCTCAACTTGCCCATCTGCTCACCAACGATCCTTTCGATCGCCGGAGGTACCTTGGCACCAATTTGTGTCCCTTCATCTCTGATTAGAAGCTCGGGTACAGGAGTCAGAGTTCTGTAATACTAAAGGGAAAGACTGGTCATTTTGTTTCAGTCACTTTGGCTCTGGACAATAGCAGTACCAATGGCGCTTGTCACTTCGTGGCTCGTCAAGCGCACGATTTATTCCAAGACCAATATTGACAGAGCTCTAGTTCTCTACCTGCTAATTACTATGGCAAGCATGTTCGGCGGAGCCGTAATTTATTACAGCTCGCCCAGCGTGCTAAGTTTGGTCGAGGCAGTAGCTGTCAATGCCGTTCTGATGACCGGAGGCGTGATCTTCATCCTCCGGTTTTGGGGAGAGAACGTCGATGAAGAGCTCAATCAGCTCGTGGCTACCAGCGACAACGCCTCGCAGACAACATTGCAATCTTCGCGGATTGAAACTCAAGGGATTGCTTTCCGTGGCGCTGCGATATCCCTGATCCTGCTGAGCGAGTTCCTGATGGGGTGGGCATTCGTGCTCATTTCAGGAACGCCAACCATTACATCCGGCACGCTCTTTCAAACGGTCGTGGGATCAGACTGGTTCATCTTTACCATGGCACTTGAAATGGTCCTTTCAGTTTACTTTCTCCGAAGAGATCTTCCAAAGTACTTTGTGGCAATTTTCTTGACGCAGTCCGTCGTGATGTTTTTTGCCCCAACTGCTATCCACAATTCATCTTGGGTCACTGATAGCATCTACCTAGGCAGCATTGCCATGATCGGGCTCCTAATTTACGTGTACGAGTTTCTTTTCAATCACAGATTGATCACAAATGTAGCTAGGGCATACCTCGTGGCTTTGCTCGGCGCGTACGCAACCATGATGGCGGGGCTCTACCTCTGGCTAGTCGTGGGCAACTCCCTCCTATTCGTGCTGTCCATCGTAGCAGAGATGGTCATATATTTCGACGTGCTTCTGATGGGAAAGCAGGCCGAATCATCAAAGTCAACGTCCTGGATGCTTACTCCGTGGTGGGTTTTCGGATTCCTCGGGCTCACGTTCATCGCGGAATACTTCATGGGGGGACTCTTCGACATTCAGTACTACGGAATTAGCTTCGTAAGCGGAATCAGCCTAGTTCCAATAGCTGGCACCGCAATAAATCAAATCGGAGCTGCGTTCTTCGATTTCATTTCCTACTTTGGGGCCATCACAGGCTCTGCTTGGTTCCTGATAATGATGGGCGCGGAGATGGGCGCACTCGTGGCATTCAAGATTAGGATAACGCGAGAACTGGAAACGAAAATCAGACTCGTCATGGTCATTGCCGCTTATTTCATTTACTCGATCTTTCTGCCTTCATTCTTCTTGTCAAACGCAGCTTCTGTTCCATTTGTGGGCTGGAGCATGGGCATCGGGACCGCGGGAGCGGTCGCGCCGGTGTTTCTCGGAGCGATTCTCGGAACGTACCTGATCACCGCGGTGCTTTCCTTCCTGTTCGGGAGCAGGCAAGTCTGCTCCGTGTTTTGCACCGCGGCTCTGATGTACCAGGGGACTTTTTACGATTCGATGAAAGAGTTCAACAGGAGCTCAAAGCTCGGCAAGAAACTGCTCACGAGTCGCATGTCGGGCTTGTACAAAACAGTTTCATCTGTGGTCATAGCTTCGATCGTAGTCGCCGCGATACTTTCTTACCTGAACGCTGTTGGAATAATCAGCTTCACGTTCTACGGCACAGACATTGCGTATTTTCTTTACATATTTTACTTCAACTTTCTCTGGTACGTCATTTTCGTGTCAATTCCCTTCGTCGGAACGTATGGTTGCGTGACAACGGGGATGTGCCACATCGGTCTCTTCAACCAATTCGTCAGCAGGTTCGGACTCTTCAGGCTCAAGGTAAAAGATCCGGCGGTTTGCGCAAAATGCGAAACGAAGGACTGCGCAAAAGCCTGTCCGGTTGGGTTGACGGATCTTCCCGGGAGCTTCATAAAGAGCGGCCAGTTCAGAAGCCATAAGTGCATTGGGGTTGGCGACTGCGTGTCAGCTTGTCCTTATCAGAATGAGTACTTTTACGACGTTCGCGGCTGGTTGAGAGAAAAATTTGGGATAGGAAAGGACAAGGGGTATGGCTTGACAAAACTTCCGGTCATAGGAACGCCTGGGGCGATGACAAATGCAGGGAAGCAAGTCGATGCAAAGCCTCCTTTCGGGGAGAATTCATCTAGCGCTTCTTAATCTTCCTCAGTGAGCCGTCGAGATCTTTTGGAGTAGACTCCTGCCGGGGACACGGAAAACATCCCAGTTCGTCGTGTATGGGGCAGGCAATATTGTGATAACCTTTTGACTACGCAATTCATCCATTGATAAACCACGGAGAATTCATTGCCGAAATCTAGAATGCCTAGGAGGCTGCTTGCAGCGATTATTGGAAAAAGGCATGGTCTTGGCTCATAAAAGAGTAGTTTGTTTCCTTTGTTGAATCCACTGCTGCCCTGGCTGATTGCAATTCCGATGGCTTACATCAGCGCTCTACTTTTGAAAAGAGCTTCACATGCAAAAACTTCACTTGACAACGCTATAGTATCCTACATTCTTCTTACCATGGCAAGCATGTTTGGAGGAGCTGTTTTGTACTATTCGGATCCTTCGGGTACCGGAATAGTAGAGGCCCTCGGACTAAACATGATTGTTATGTCCGTCGCCATCATTGCCGTTCTTCGATATTGGACCGGAAGCAATATCGAAACCAACAAACCCACGATTGGGAAGAACCAGGACGAATTGGATCTTGAAATAACTGTAATCATCACTCGCGCATACGTGGTCTATTTTCTCGTCATGATGGCAAGCATGACAACCATCGGAATTGTTTACGTCATCAATACGGCAATAACAGGTCTCGAGGAGGGTCTCATAGCGGGCAACGCGATAATGATGGTTGGAACGGTAGCTATACTATGGTATTCTCTTAAGCACTCAGGTCCGAAAGCGACGCTAGCCGGGGAAGGGCGAGATTCGACGAGATCCCAACTCGCTCGAGCTACGCTCATTTTGCTCGTTTTGTCAAACGAGTTCTTGATGGGGTGGTCGTTCATTCTCGCCACCGGAGCTCCCAAGATCGCCACCGGTTCTTCTTTGCAGATTGCGGTGTCCACCTTTACTTCCGTGGGAGGGTCCGATTGGTTCTTATTCACGATGGCTCTCGAAATGGTTCTCACAATCTGGATGCTTAGAAAAATGTTTTCCAACAAATTTGTCGAGTTAGTCCTATTCCAATCTCTGTTGATGTTCTTCGTGCCTACCGCTATTCACAATTCTTGGTGGATCGCCCTAAGCATATCGATTGATATTTGCGCCATGATTGCGCTCCTGACTCTCGCTTACAAGTTTTTGCCCAAGAACCGATTAGCCGACAAAGGCGTTGCTCGGTACATCCTTGCTTTACTGATATTCTACTCGCTGGTCATTGCTGGACTTGCGGTGTGGATCACAGAAGGGAATTCATTGCTTCTTCTTATTTTCATATTTGGGGCGATGATACTTTACTTCAATACAATTCTGGCAGGAAATTTCGCGGAAACAGCTCAATCACTTAGCTTGACTTCCAAGACGCGCCAACCCTTCTGGAGGTAATGAAGGCGTCCTTGCTCATACCTGGGGTCACGTCGATGTTTGTCGCCGGGCGGGGGACAAATTTCGGAAGGCTTTCCTTCATTGCCGCAATACAGTCAAGGTTCGATGGTTGCGGACCTTGTCACATTTATCGTAGTAGTACAACTTATCGTGGGCCCGGCAACGATGACTGTCATATCGGAGTTGCTCATGGTAACGTTGCCGCCTGACTGCGCCATTCCACTTGGTTCAATTGAATATTCGTACGTGCCTTGCGTGACTGCGAATTCAATCACTGAATAGTTCTTGAAGGATGGCTGTGCTACGTATCCACTCGTGGGAATTATTTGCCCGGCCGGTTCAATTACAGCAGAGTTGCCGTTGAGAACCACGCCCCAAGGAGCAGCGTATACCGCTGGTGAGCAAGCGCCTTGCTGCGTGAACGCCAGCTCGTATAGCGTTAACCTTGAGGATGTATGACTCACGGATGCCTTGAAGAAAACTGCGCCGAAAGCAGTTCCTGCAACGAAGGCAACAATGACGAGCGCCAGAGATATGGCAATTAATCTTTGCCTAGCCATTACAGAAATAGCACAGCCAGAATTACTTATTGATTCTTACCAAGCTGGACAGCCCTATCTTTGGTTGTCCGAGCTTTGTTTGCCTCGATTTCTTTGCAAGAGACTCTTCGCAATCCCGTGCAGCACTGAAATTCATAAAGTTCGAACGTTCGTGGATATCTTATCATGCCAAAGAAGATTCACGTTGCCCACAGATTGAAACCGTTTTCGTTCGGCGATTCAGGACTTCCTGTCAACATACGGAAACTTTTAACCTATCTCGTCAATGATGAAAAGGAGAAAATAGCTTGAGCCAGTCCGAAATTCTGGAGAACGTCGACAAGGTAATCAAAATTCCCGATCTAGGTTTGTTTGACATAGCGAAAGACGGCCGCTATGCTTTATTTCTGTCGAGCGAATCAGGTTCATACCAGCTCTGGTCACTGGCTCTAAAAACCGGCAAGAAAGCACAGGTATCCCATGGAGACCAGCGCGTCACCTGGGCGAGCATTTCCCCGGATTCAAAGAGCGTAGTTTTTTCAAGGGATTCCCATGGAGCAGAGCGCCACCAATTCTTCATCGCCCCAATCCAAGGGAACAAGGAAGAAAAGCAAATTTCAAATCTAGAAAGCATACGAGTTTTTGACTTCAGCTATTCCAAAGACGGCAAGGAGCTCGTATTCTCCGGCTCCATCGGTGAAAGCGTAAACCTCTGGTCCTTCGAGCTGAAGAGCGGCAAGACGAAACTACTTTTCACTTGCAGAGGAGGCATCTTTGCGTCCAGTTTCAGCAAAAGTGGAACTACGATCGTATCCTCCGCACAAACCACCTCAATGCCGAGATCGGCCGAGCTCCTTTTCATCAACAAAAAAAGCGGCGAAGTAACAGCGTACACCCCGGCCCTCGGAAGCGAAAACACATCGCCAAAGTGGCACCCGAGCAAGGACAGAATATTTTTCAAAACAAACGCGAGAGGAAGTTATGATCTCGCAATCTACGACTGCGTCGCGAGAAAGACGCAGTACCTGAGTGCATCAAGGCTCGGCGTTGACTTTGCTGACATCGGCTGGACGCGCGACGGCGGGGTGTGGTTCGTCGCAGTCAAGAACGGCAGAACGAAGCTCTACATCAAGCAGGGGAATAAATTTCAAATTGTTCCAACGCCAAGCGGGACGATCAGCGGAGCAAGCCTCAACCGCGACGGTTCGTTTTTCTTAATTTCGTGGTCTTCGCTTTCGGAGCCGCCGCAGCTCGGGAAAATTTCTCTTAAGAAACAGAACTACGAACCACTTTACAAGCCCGAGTACGACAAAACCATCCCGCTCGGCAGGGCCGAGCCTTTTTCCTACAAATCCTTTGACGGCTTGGCAATTCCTTCCTTCATGGTCTTCGCCGGTGGAAAAGAACCGCGACCTTGCGTGGTTTGGCCACACGGCGGTCCGTGGTGGCAGGTCGCCGATGCGTGGAACGCAGCGATTCAATCCATCGCAGCCGCTGGCTTTCACGTCTTTTGTCCAAACTTTCGCGGGAGCACCGGCTACGGCGCGAAGTTTGAGAGAATGAATCTGGGCGACCCGGGAGGGGCGGACTTCCAAGATGTCGTGTTTGCGCGAAATTTCTTGATCGAAAAGGGCTTTGCGGAGGGCGATAAAATTGGAATAGCCGGTGCAAGCTACGGCGGGTTTATGACCTTCATCGCGATGACAAAGACCCCGGATCTCTGGAAGGCAGGCGCGGCAATAGTAGGGATAACCGACTGGAACGAAATGTACGAGCTCTCGGATGCCTCGTTTAGATCCTTCGTCGAAGAGCTCGTGGGAGATCCTGCGAAAAATGCCGACCTATTCAGGGACAGATCCGCAATAAATTTCGTCGAGCAAATAAAAAATCCAATCCTCATCTGGCACAGGGCAAACGACTCGAGGTGTCCGCTGCAACCAATCACGAAATTCGTAAACAGGCTCGAGGAGCTGGGGAAGAAATACGAATTTACCGTCGTCGAGGGCGAGGGCCACGGCTTTCAAAGGGTGGAAAACCTCGCAAAGCAGTACCGCGGCGTGGTCATGTTCTTGCTATCAAACCTTCAAGCTCGAGAGCTCGTCGCTCCGACGATTTAGGCGATTTCAACTCTTATCTGTGGGCCATGGTTAGTTTTCTAGAAAATTGATCATTCGCCGTTGTTAAAGCCCTTCAAATAACTACGAAACATATGCTCTAAATAATCGTTTTATTCCGTCACTACCTCCCGACGGAAGAATTGCACCTCATATCGTACCTTGGTCGTAGAGTCTTTCATTCGGGACGCGCCCGCCGTTGAAAAATCATCCCCTATATCTATTAATAGAGTACTGAAAAGTGATACTTAAGCTCTGGACTTGATCCAACGTCCACGGGATTAGCTTCCAAAAGCGGGTGGAATCGGGCATTGTACCGGTACAGATCAGCGCGAAGTTTTGTTTTAAAGTCGAAATGATTCCTTCCAACTCTATAATCAGATCTTGATGCATTCTTTCAAATCGCCAAAATGCTCGTCACCGCTAACAACTCTGGCCCCTTTTGCTCGAGCTGTTGCAAGAACGCATGAATCGACCAGCCCCCATCGCTTAATTTTGCGTCTGCGTTCTGCACTTATTCTTCCCGCCGCCTCTGCCATCTCGTCATCTAGTGAAACAATTGCGCTTCTCGCCCTAATGAATTTGAGTCTTTCGCTGGGATCTACATTCTCCCGGACATATTTATCGGTAAACTCTGCGACTACAATAGCAGGAGTAATTCCGTTCCCGCTTTCGATGAATGGTTTTGCTTTTTCTCCTCGTTCACTACCAGCAAAATATTCAATCCAAGCGAAGGTATCGATTACCTCCGTCGTCGATTGTCACTTCCCTGGAACGCTTCATGCTCGTGCTTAGTTAGATTAATGTGCCTCCGTTTGTCAGTCCCAAACATGCTTGAAGGCACGGCCTCGGCACTTTCTATCAACGAGTTTATCGTCTGATCTAGGCTTTGCGTATGCCTAGTCTTCATGAGCCTTTTGAGCTTCTCGACCGTCGTTTCCCTTACCGCTATCGTTGTGGTCAATTATAGTTCATATAGACTATAGCCTATGACATATATCTAGATTATGCGGACTCGTTGGTGGATGAGGGCTGATCATTCCAAATCCTTTCTCTAAGCTAACTTGATCTGATCTGCTCTTACGATTACCGTGGTCGTCCAAGTACAGATCCTTGCAAAAGTTTTGTTATAAAGAGTCGAATTGCCTGTTCGGACTGTCGATCCTGCCAATTCTTATGATATTCATCGCTTTGGCTCTTGCTCCCGGGCATTACGGTGGGAGGATATCGAGTTACGCGAAGGGATCCGAAATCTGGGAGGCAGTTGATACGCCGCCCTACGCGTTGCCAATGTTACGTCGTGCTGTTTTGGAGGCAAAGCTCCCGATGAGCTGTACATTACGTCTGCGCGTTCCGATCTAGATCAGGACACACTGTCTCGCCAACCTCTAGCCGGGGGTTTATTCTAGGCCGGGTCGGAGTGAGGGTACTCCCGACAAATGCATTTGATGGGTGAAAGGTCCCATCGCAGCTCCTCGGCCCTCCTTCGAAGAGAAAGAATGCGAATTTGGGAAGTTTTTCCTTCAATGCCGTCGTCCGCTGCGAGAAAATTGATCATTCGACGTTGAAGCCCTTCAAATAACTACGAAACATATGCCCTAAATAATCGCTTTGTTCCGTCATTGTCTTCTTGCATATAGAAGGGGATTCTTTCTCTGGCGAGCTTTGAAACGTCGACTTTTTCCCCTGGTTTTGCGAAATAGATCTTTCCCTCGTTCAAGAGCCCTATTACGCCCGTTTTCGTTTCCTGTATTCCCGCACCCTGCTGGTCGTTCATAGAATACGCAACTAGCTCTCCTTTTTTGTCAAAGCGCAGAGTCAACGTTCCACCAAGTTCAACGACTAGACCGCTCGCTTCGCGCATTTCCGTGCCGACGATTGCTACATCCCTCACAAAACTGAGATAGAGCAGAGTGTCATCCCCCTCGAAGACAGAATCTACCACGATAATTTTCTTTGCGTCGTCAAGCTTGAACTCGCGCTTTATCAAACTCGAGAAAACCTCGCTGTCGTCTCCTAAAATTACGATCGGGAGCCTGACTGCGTCCTTCATTTCTTGGCTGGGTTTTTCGGACATAGAAATCAACCGGGAGAAACTTGGTTAACCTCAGACTGTTTTATGATGTCCCGCCCGACAAATCCATTTTCATCGCCAGTCCCAATCATGTCAGCCCTAAATTCTTGCGCGAACATTTGCTTATCCACCGCGAACATGTTTTGAGCAATCACGCGATAATAGCCAGCGGTAGAAAATGGTGTGCGAACGATGGCACGGGCAAAAATTGTGCCTATGCAGCCCGCAGCTTGCCTCAAGGTAGAGTCCTTATCATCGTCGTTCGAGTCGTCCGGCAAGAGGCGTTTGTATGCATTTACGAGCGAGTCGTAGAAAGCCTTCGTGAATATTTTTGAAAATTCATGGACTTCAAAGCCAGCCTTTCTGTTTAATGAATGCGAAGTATCCTTTCCGACTTTTCCATCCACCGTCAGTTGCTGATCGCCTTGAAATTGTCTTACTGCTTGGTCAGTCAGATCGCCGAAGGAACCGTCAATTCCGTTCTTGTCGGGACCGGTGTTTCCCAAATTAGAACCCAGAGCAAGCAGCATTTTTTGAACATCTTCCACCAAATCCGATCTACCGTCGTTCTTCACGAGTGGATTTGTTGTGAGCTCGTCTTCGGGCAAAAGCGGAATAGTATCTGGATTCACATACTTGAAACCCGCGGGAAGGTTGCCGGACGGACTATCTCCAGAAGCCGCTTCCCTGAGGGCATTACCGTTCGACAGCTGACCGATCTCTTCCCCTATGCGGGACACAATATTACTCTTGGAGAGATCACCGTTATTTTCGGATAGCAATTCATTCCTAACGTCCGCATCGGTCAGCGTTGTCAGCATGGCGCTGATGTCCCCAAAAGCTTCGTGGAAAGCTGTTGTTGTTCTTAGTGGCATGTCGAGAAGGCTAGGGGCGACGGAATCTAGAACTGCGTGCCCGGTCTCGTGACTTGCGACGTCTGCCGAGTCAGCCAGATACGGCCTCGCGATCGCCCCGTTTTTGATGTTGAAACCCATTGCGAGTCTTGCTGGCGGCGCGAATTCTGAGTCCCGCACGGTGTAAAAGGCATTCAGCGCTGGGCTGCCATTGTTAAGAGAAGCGTCGGGGTCTTGAAGCGTGACATGAATCGGATTGCCAAGGTTCCAAGATCCCAGCTGGAATCCAAGAAGCCTCCAGGCCCTTATCGTGCGATTTATGCAAACTTGCATCTGCCCTCTTTGAAAATCAAAGTCTCCGCTACCCGATGGCTCCTCGCCTGAATATGGATAACGCCCTGCGACATCAAAATCATCGGGCGGCGGATGAAAATAAGAGTCTGTGCCATCAGGAAAAGCTGGTGCGCCTGCAGGAAGAGGAGGCCAAGGAGCATTTCGTATTGTAAGAGTGGGAACAAGATCGCTGGAATGCAAAGATAGGAGATATGCTTCTTTTCGAAAAAATCTAGGCGGAGGAGTAGGAGGGCTTGCACCGGCTGAACCAGGGTCGTTAGGGAGGTAAAACACAGCCCGGTCAGCGGTCATTGGTGCCCCCCCTGCGTGGAGCTCGATCCTAAACGACTGGGGGGGGATCGAAAGCTCATTGTCAAAATCGTGCGTAGCCAGAGGGCGTTTCGCTGGAACAGAATTTCCATCCTTGTCCACGCTCAGATAGTTCGGATACCAAATTCCAACCATCTCTCGATTCAAAGCATCGCCGGTCCGCTCGCCTACCTGCCCATCGACCTGGAGCTGCTTTCCTTCCCAATCGGTATGGTCTTGTTGAAATTTTCGCACTGCCGCCTTGATCCTCAAGTCAAACTTACCGTCTACTCCATCGTTGAATCTTGAACCAGGGCTAAGTAAATACCCGAGCTCGAATAGCATCTTTTGAAGCTGAATTATGAGTGCCTTCGTATCGTCGTCGCTCGAGTTGGAAATCTCAAGGGGGTTAGATCCGACCTTGTCAATCGGAAGCGGGCCGGGATTTTGCGATCTTACGCTCGACGTATCTTGTTTCGGATAATTCAGCAATGATATTTACACTTTCGCCAGAACTTGCTGCTTTTAATATTTCACGTGAAACAACTGTTAAATTTCCGGTCATTTTTCTGAAATGAGGCATGGTAATCGAGCATAACGTTGATGACATTTCGCCGACGGGTCCCGATCTAGAAATCGTTAACGCTTCTGGCGTGCCCTTCAAAAAGCTCAATTTGAAGGTGATATATGGCGACGGCGAGGAAGACGATGACACAACGGACGATTCTGGAAAGATCTCTATCGAGGACGATATTTCGGGAAACATGAAGGTTAGCGTAGGAGGATCGGGAGCGGACAGCGGAAGTGATGATTCGAGTGATGATGATCAGTCAGACGATTCCTCCAATGATGATTCGTCGAGTAGTGATCAGGACAGTAGCTCGAGTGATGACTCTAGCTCTGATGACTCCAATTAATCTTACCAGTAATTCTTGACCCAATAAATGATCGCATTGTCCACGTCAAGCAAGACCCGTAAGCCATCCCCGTCTCCAAACAATATTCTCAAAAGAACTTCTCTTCTGCCGGGCAACAACTTGACCCTCTCAACTTGATAGGAGATTTCGGTTATGCCTGCCAGCCTTTTTTCTCTGACTATATCTTCGCATTTCTTGTACGACAGAGCTATTTGCGAAGCGCGAGAGGCTACCTCGTCAAGCTGGGAGTAGGAGCTCAAAGATTTCTACCTGTACTCGAAAGCGGAATTATAGAAACAATAAAAATATTCTTCAAGAGTCAATTGGGTGCAGATCTCCAGCGTGGATATTGAAATAGATAACTTTCCCCTTATCAAAAGGATCGAGGATTCACAAACGAGGGCGGTCCAAGAGCTAAGGACAGTTTACAGTATTAGTATTGACGCGAAAAGGGCAATCGTCGAGCACAAAATTCTCGGCGCGAATTCAAGCGTTCTTCAGGACATGGGGAGGTACCCGGCAAGAATTACTTTTGAAGGAGATCTCATTGGAACAAAATCAAAAGACAGCCTGCAGTCGCTCTGGGTCAAATTTCAACAAGGTAAACCAGTGCCTTTTTCGTCCGATATCACTGGCATTACCGACATTACGAGCGTCATGATTGAAAATCTTGCTATTGATACTACGGGGGGAAATCTGTTCAAATACCACTATTTCATCTCGCTGACTGAATACAAGCCACCCAAGCAACCAGAGGATCAGCCGCCTCCGTCCCAAGCGGATGACGCGAAAGACCAAGTCGAAGCTGAAAGTGAAATTCATGATATCCGAGGCCGCATTCTTGATCGCAACGGCAACCCTGCCTCCGGAGTCAAAGTAAAGATAAGCGGCCCAGATGGCGACAGAGAAATAACAACTGACGATCAAGGAAATTACCAAGTCCAAGACCTTCCTTCTGGTAAATACACCGTAACCGTGGACGAAAAAGGCTATTCCGGTCTGAAAAAAGAAGTTGAGATCCAAAAAGGAGAGGGCTCAGGCAACGGCCAAGGTTCGAGCCAAAGTGATCAAGGCTCGAGCGGAGACGAAGGATCAGATTCTGGTGATCAAACCGACGAAAGTGGTTAGATCGCTTACGTCCTAACAAGATGACTCATTGAGCGGTGCCGCACTTGCTGCAAAATACCGCGTCCTTGTCTATGGGTGCTCCGCACTTGACGCAATTTTTGGTATCGAGTTTTTGCGCAGCAGTCTCCTGAAGCGTTCCGCATTTATCGCAGAATTTTATGTCCCCCCGAAGAGGAATCGTAGCTTGGCAGGCGGGGTTGGAGCATACAGTCGTTTCCACTCCGCCTACCTCAAGACGCTTTCCGCACCTCGCGCACTG
>JASHSF010000118.1 GCA_030036955.1 Nitrososphaerales archaeon | reverse complement strand
ATCTACAGCATTCTAAGAGAAGAATGGAAAGAACCAAGAATATTAATCCGCTGATTTGGTAAGTTCTTTCTAGTTTAGGGCAATTTCCGCGTATTTCTCAGAGGATTGCCTCGACGGAAAAGTTCTGAAGGTCAGTGCTATACCGATGATCCCCATTTCAGCTTTGTAGAAGGGCTCGCGATCAAATGGATAAAATGAAACCAATTTGCTAACGGCAGTATGCTATTTTCTTCAAGTCTTTTTTAATCGCATAACTACGTGTTTCTAGCGACTTGACTTTTAGACACTTTTAGCTTGATTTTTCATTACTAGAATCTGGTTTTTTGACCCTTGGGACACAGTTACTCCCAGATCAGAATCTTGTGCCCAACGCTCGCAATGGGTTCTTTCACTCCGTCCTTGAGCTGAGCCGCGCGGCACTTTTTCTCTGCTTCTTCATAGGAATTCGTCTTGACGAAGTAAAGAGAACCGTTGCAGTTGAACACCCATATGTCAGATTCGCGAAGGGTAAGATCCGCTTCGCTCGGAGATCTTTCTTGGCCCATAAATGATCAATGACCTAGCATGCTTCCCTTTATCAATCTTTTATTCCGACCTGCAATCGAGTACAAAAGCGCCGTCAATGCTGCCTTTCTTGAGATCAATCAAGGCTTCGTTCGCTTCTTCTAGCTTGCGTATTGTTACACGCGCTTCGAGCTTTAGCCTCCGAGCGAGGGCTAGGAATTCGCGCGCATCGGCCCGAGTGTTTGATTCTACGCTCATTATTCGCCTTTCTCCAAACAGATCTCTATCGTAGTCTATTGATGGTATAGAGTTCATGTGAATAGCAGCTATGCTCAATGTAGCGCCTTTCTTCAGTTGCTTGAGCGCTTCGATTGCGACTTCGCCGATCGGAGCGAAAACTACTGCTCCGTCGAGGGTTTTTTCCGGGCCAATATCCTTGGTTTGAACGGTTTCGCTCGCCCCAAGTTCCTGGGCGAGCTTCAAGTGCGAAGGGTTCCTGGAATACACTACGGTTTCGTAGCCGAGCTTTGAAGCTAGTTGCAATGTAATGTGCGCAGATCCTCCGAAACCGAAGAAACCGATTCGACCACCCGGAGCTGGAAGGGCAAGCTTTAGAGCTCTGTACCCGATTATTCCCGCGCAAAAGAATGGAGCTATCTCAGCGCTGTTTGTTTCCTGCGGCAGCTCGAAGACGTAGGCTTCTCTGCCGAGAGCGTACTCCGCGTAGCCTCCGTTGACGGTGTATCCCGTAAACACTTTGTTGTCGCACAGATTCTCCCTTCCGGTGACGCAATACTCGCAGGTTCCGCAGGTGCTGTGGAGCCAAGGAATTCCTATCAGATCTCCGGCAGCGAGATTTTTTACGCCATCACCAACACTATCAATCCTTCCGACGATCTCGTGCCCGGGAATTATTGAGCGCGAAGGCGCGGGCAGATCTCCTTCGACTACATTAAGATCAGTCCTGCACACTGCGCAATTCTCAATTTTCACTCGAACTTCGTCACCGCGCGGAAGCGGCTCGCTGACATCTTCAAATTTTAGAGGTTTGCTATTAACGTCAGCAACTTTGTGCAGGACCATTGCTTTCAAGATGAAAAATCACTTTTCACATGACAGTCAACACTTATTTCGGTTGCGCTTTCCTAGGAGACACGAAAATGAAAGAAAGCAGCAATCAGCTTAAGCTCTTCGAAGAAAAACCTCCCTCGCCATCCGAAAACAATAGCTGCGCTTTCTGCAGCATTGTCCGGGACGAGACGAAGAGCTTGGTCGTTTACTCCGACAGCTTCTCTCTGGCTTTTCTCGACAAGAAGCCTCTCTTCTTAGGGCATACTCTCGTCATTCCAAAGAGCCACTGTGAAACGCTTGCAGATCTGCCGGGCGATCTCCTACAACCGCTTTTCTCAACTGTTCAATTGATGGGCAACGCAGTCCAAAATGCATTGTCAGCAGACGGCACTTTCGTTGCAATAAACAACCGCGTCAGCCAGAGCGTGCCCCACCTGCACGTTCACGTTGTTCCGAGAAAGATGCACGACGGCTTGAGAGGGTTCTTTTGGCCGAGGCAGGCGTACCGCGATGAAAGCGAAGCGAGGCAGGTAGCGGAAAAAGTGAGAAGATCTGCGTCTAGCATCGTTCTGTCAAGTCAAAGGTAGCATATCGTTTGTTAGTAAATCGATCTATTCTTGGTGGTTGCTTGACTTTTAGTTAGTATTCTTTTATACCGAGAAAAGCTCCGATCCGTCAAAATTTGGTATCAACGGGAATCGACACCCTCGACAGCATTTTGGGCGGCGATGGTTATCCCGAAAAATCCTCGATTCTTGTATTAGGGCAAGCAGGGCTTGGGAAGCAGGCTCTAGCCTACTGGTTTACTCGTTCCGGCTTGATTCAGGGCGATTACTGTCTCTACGTAACCCACAAGCCGGTCTCAGATATCCAGAGGGACATGAAAGGATTCGGCATAAGTGCAGATCGGGTACCCGAGTGGATAGCTAGCTCCGGCTCGCAGGCAAAGTGCGACCTTAGAGACCAGACTTCAATCTCCTACAATATCAAGCAAGCGATCCAGAGAAACTCAGGTCGACAAGTACGAATCGCAACCGACATACTTTCTCCCCTTCTTGTGCTGAATCCTACAGAGTCGATGTACAGCTACTGGTCGCAGCTTGTAGCCGAAGTCAAGCGCAACGATGCAGTGATCCTGGCTCTCGGAGATGAAGAGATGCATACCCCTGCGACGATCGCTTCAATGGAGCAGCTTTTCGACGGGGTGATTGAGCTGAAACTCTACGAGGAGGGGCTCAGCGTCACGCCTCTTCTGAGAGTCAGGCAAATGCTCGGGCAGCCGCCACTGCACGGATGGTTCAGGTTCTCGTTCAGCCACGGAGTGATGGAGGTAACACCAAATGTCGCCAAATGACCTTTTGTCCCTGATAGGCGTGGCAGGCGTGTTTGTGGCGACTGTATTTATCATGTTTAAGGCACTTAGTGTCAGGAAAGTGTTGGTTGACGCTCCTTACAGAACTAGGGCTCTCTGGACGGCCATAGGTGCTAGCAGTGTAGTTCTCCTCATCATAGCCGGGAACGTCAGCTCTGTTGAGCCAACCACGGTAGTAGGAATCCTTGCCGGGGCAACCATTTGGGGTCTTGTATTTCTCGCCCTGTACGGCTGGATCTACAGCAATGTAAATGTCGCGATTGGGGCAGACTTCTTTAACAGAGACGTCCTCTTTTGGAAGAGGGGGCTAAGGGTTATTGCCCCCGTACTGATCATCTTCGGTTACGTTGTGGATAATATTCCTTATGGCCCAGGATCCATTCCTGTCTATCTCGGTAATATCCTCGTCGATATCTCCACGTGGCTCTTTTACATCATCATAGCTTACTCAGCAGCCATCTTGGTCATTACGTACCGCAGGATAGCTGACAGGAGGATCAAAAGATATACCCTGTTGGTCGCATTGAGCATGCTGAGCTTGTTTGTTTTGCTTTTGGTAAGTTTTTCCGGGGTCCTTTTAATCATCGCATCCATCGCATGGATCTACTTCATGTACAGCACCGCTGATTCGCTGACTATCAAGACGCGCAATCTAGCAACTGCCTGAATTTCTCGCCGTAAATATCGCCGTCTGAATTCCAGGTCCGAAGAAGAGCTTGAAGCTAAAAGTACACAATGCTAGCCACGCCGAGGACGATTAGAGCAACACCGAGCAACTGAATCTTTTCGAGTTTTTCGTCGTAAAATATAGCCGCGAGCATCGAGGTAACGACGCTCATGAGCGCTGCCATAGTAACGACTATTGGTAGATCCTTTCCAGCGTCGAGAATTCCAGTGTTCAGCGTGATGAAGCCAAACCCATCTAGGGCTCCGATGATCAAGAGCCAGGAGATCGCCTGTTTCGAGGGTATCTTCAAGCGTATTTTCAGTGCCCCGATAACGCAAAAAGCCATGACAAATCCGGAAATTTTCAGCAGTACCACGGGTAAAACTGAACCGAGAACAGGCGTTACAAATCCGAGCGCGAAGAATGCCGTGCCCCCGCAGAGTGCGGAAACGATGGCGGAATCCGCTCCGACTATGAGCCGCGTCCTGGTGCTAGCCCCCTCGCCCGGAGAGCTGATTT
>JASHSF010000117.1 GCA_030036955.1 Nitrososphaerales archaeon | reverse complement strand
TCGACGATTACAAGGCGATCCGCGTCGCAATCGAATGCGAATCCAATGTCGCACTGTTCACGTTTCACCGTCTCGGTCAGAAGCACTAGCGGATCCACTGTCGGATCTATTGTGCGCTGGAATATGCCCGGGGTGTCCAGCATAGAAGTAACTTTGCAGCCTTCACGAGAAAGAATCGAAGGTACAAACAGCGAACCCACGCCTCCCGCCATGTCAAGTGCGACTTTGACTCCTAAGGCGGATCTGCCTACGGTCATCGCTTCCAAAATCTCAACGTAAAGCGGCTTGTGCCTAAACGCTCTGCCTGGTCGCCAAGGACTTTCCTCGCACTCTTGGACACTCGCTAGCTCCTCTTCGAAGATTCCTCGCCCTCCCTTCATGACGAATTTGATTCCGTTCCACTCGGGAGGATTGTGAGACGCGGTGATGACTAGACCGCCGCTTAACCGTCGAGCGGCTACCTCTTTGAAAACGCTTGGCGTGGAGGAAAACCCAAGATCAAGCACCGTGCAACCGCTCCGCAGCAAGCCAGCTAGCGCAGCTTCTCTGAGGGAATACGACGTCGTCCTCGTGTCCGAGCCCAATGCAACACTGCCGCCACTCAAGAAGGATCCAAATTGGCTAGCTGTGCGTTCCACGTAGCTCGCAGTAACGTCGGTGCCTGCGACCCCCCGAATTCCGGAAATTGATACGATGGGCAAAATTTGGGATCCTCCGATTTTTCTCTGTTAAACGAGCGGACTTCGGAGCATATATATCTGGAAAGATCTAGTTATTTTGGCGTTCCTACATCCGCCTCGGTAGCTCAGCCTGGTCAGAGCGATTGCCTCGTACAAAATAAGCTTGCTTGCTCCGCCCAAGCGGAAACAAAGAATCAGAGAGAGCAATAGGTCGCGGGCCCGAATCCCGCCCGAGGCTCTTACTCCCCAGGTGCAAGATCCATGCGCGCCTTTTATTGCATGCGGGGAAGTTGGGGTACGCTCGGCATCAACAGAGCTAACCGAGTAATCCACAATTAGCACCCGAACGTTCACACATCCCACGGAGCCCGCTTTCATTTCCTGCCAAAACCTATCGTACTCACCCTTCGTCTTGCCCAACGTTAGTTCAGTTTGTCTCGAAAAAGGAAAGGTAAGGTATTCTGACCTTTAAGAGGATAAAAAGGCGAAAAGATGGTTCGACTACGCTTCACGCGGATCCAAAGTCTCAGAATCGGTTTATCTACGAAGGTTAGGGGCCTCCTGTAAAAATAACGAATTTGCCCTGGAAGAATTTGCTTTACTTTCGCAGAAGGAAATCAACGACGCGGGTTTCAGCGAGGAAAATGAGAAGAATGTACCCACGTTGTTAAACGAGAACGTCTTCGGTTTTTAGGACCAATAAACTCTGTGCGTGGGCGATCTCATCTACTTTAACACTGAGCGAAGGGGAATATTTGCAGATAGTCACTAATCCCCAAATGGAAGACCCGTCGATAGCAAATCAGCTCTATCCCTTTGGATTCAAGATACGGAGCGTTTCCATTTGTTTTGATAGTTATGTAATGCTAGACGCGCGCGCACTTGCTCAACAAGTCCAGCTGTGTTTGGAATTGGTAATGGCTGCAGATGTTCGAGTGTTCACGCAAACAATATCAATTCAGGGATTTTGGCGTTATAGGCTCTTGCAATGCTGGCGTAGACAGAACGGTTGCTTTCGAAAGTCGATATAAACCACTTTTTCTTCAGAATTCGATCTCAGTTAGTATTCCATAAATATATCCAAAATTTAGCGTGTGTCCATGAAAAAAGCTAAACAGATCTTAATCCTGTCCGTCCTGGCACTTTTCGCACTTTCAACTTTGGCGATGCCGCAAGTTGGAGCCTATCAGCAGAAACTGAGCTCCTTGAGCCCTGTCGCATTTCATCCCAGTCCTATACACCATCCAATAGGAATAGACCAGCCTTCGTCCTGTACTAGTTCAGGGAGTACTGGTTGTCAAATGGGCATAGCCGATTACGGTTGCTCCGATGCCAGTTGTTCTACGACCGATGCCTACAATGCTGTTGAAGTAAGCTCGTGGGCGAATTTTACAACAGCACTGAACATTGGTGCGGCCACTCCGTCAGGTGATGGGGAATGCAATTCAGGTTGCATGAGCATCCAGCAAAACGCAGTAATTCAGGGAGTGTACGAACGTGGTGGCGCCGCAAGCTCTTCCTCTCCCACCGGTGAGTACTGGCTTCAAAATGTTCCTTTCGTCGCCTGTGTAACAAGCGGTTGTCCTTCAGGCGGGAGTTATACGATCACGGTCGAAGACAACATCTGGAATTTCACAACGCCAACAGCCATTCTGAAAGGTACCGTGTACGGCAATCTGTTAGGCGATTGCTCCAGCTTTGGAAAGTTCACCGGCGATCCAGCCTACTTCTGCAGCGCAAAGCAGTCATTCACAACTACTCTGCCTTTTGAAATTCGGATGACCGAAATAACCGGTAGCTTCGGGTCGATCCTCTCAAGAGGTACTGCTGAAGCCGAGTTCCTGCTTGCAGTGTACCACAACGGCGTCCTGTTGTCCGGAGGGTCCTTCGCTTACGACTTGGTGGCCTTCAACGGAATCGGGTACAAATGGCCGAACTTCCACGTCGGTGGTATGACACCTGAAGTATCGGGCGAGTTCTACTACTACGACTACGCCACCGATATCATTGGCCCCGGAGGAGGAACTAACGTTGCTCTGACTAGCATCTCAGCGACGCTATCAGAGTTCTACGCTCCAGCAACTCTCGGATCCTACAAGGCCATCCCGAACGCATATACCGTCGGTTATGACACAGCAGAAACTTCGACCAATGTCCACGTTACGTCGACGACTATAACAGGTGTTAAAGGCGCTGCTGTATCAGCAGGTACCTACAATTTCGCGTTCCTCTTCTAGAGCACAAAGTTCCGAAAAAAGTTCGTCTGGGTTCAAACCCCGGGCGACAACTGTTTTTCTGCTCTATCTTCTGAGCCGTGTGTCCTTTTGATATGTAATCGGCCGCAGAAAAACCCTGAAAGTTTGTCTGGTTATGGTCTTTTAAACTAAAACAGGTCTTCCACACTTTCTGCAGAATTTCGAGTCACCAGCAATAGTAGCTCCGCACCCCCTGCAGAAGATCGGTGGTAATACGACTTTTGCACCATTTTTGGGCGATTGGGGCTCGGCTCCCTTCACTTGGTATTTTGTTATCATCGGCCCATTTGTTGGAGAATGGGCGTTGTATTTCTCCACGATCGCAAAGGTCTCCTTGTACTGGATTTTGGTAATTTGAATGGACGTCGATTGGCTGCCCAGCGCGACTGCCCGTTTGTCATTAGTTGGGACTGCCCTTGTCATCTCGTCATCAAGCTGGTTCCGAACCAGGTCAAGAGAAGGCAGTTCGGGGGTTGGTGTATTAATCGAAATGTCGATTTTATCATCAAAAAGGTGCCAGTGGTCTTTTGGTTTGAAATGGACACTAAAGTTGTGCACGAATGAATAAGACTCAGAGCTTAAAGTGCCGTCAACATCTCTCGCAGGGTAGCGCGAACTGATTTTCAGGACGACAAATTTCTGGTTTTTCTTCATGTCTACCAGCTACAAATTATCATTCAATTGCTCAAGGGGAAGTCATGCTGTACATCAATTCGAGCTTCCTGTGTGCTTTCTTATGCGCGGAGAGTCTTTCTATTTCGAGGCACTCAAGGCAATGAGGACATGTGGTGTACGCTGCTTGCGGGTATGAGAATTCTTGCATCGTCATTGAATCACAAGTACATATTGGAAATCCCGTTTTATAATGTCGTATTTCTAATCACAGAAAAGGCGTTGATCACTATCGATTTGCGCTAATTATCGACTTGCGTTAATTATTGGAAAAGATATACAGTAGGGTCAGTCCTGAAGTATATCTATACGAAATGCACAGAAATGGCGTCGGCGAATATTGGACGTAAATCTTGTCGTGGACAATCTTCTTCAAGAAACTGAAATGAGATTATTGGATAATTTATCCCAGTTTCTTCATCGTGATCTCAACAAGCTCGTGCCCTTGAAGGTACATTTGGCTCTGTGAATTCCACCCAAGTTCAGCCTAAACACAACTTGTCCGGGAGATCTCTGAAGATCAATTTCATGAGCTCTCAAGCGCAAAAGCTAGTAGCGAGTGGTTCATTTGGCAATTTGAATGATCGCCATCCATCCTCCCGCAGGACTCATTGGGTGTCTTTCGTACCCTCTCAACAAGAGTACTCGAGCAATCACATTGGAATTTTAGCCGATCAAGTTTGAGCCCTGAACCTAAAAGGTTCAACTCTGGCGGGTTTTATGGACTGTCAGGAAGAGTGATGTCACAACACCCGAAGCTCGAATGCCTACACTGTGATTTTTCTGACGTAGTCGCGAGAGCTTTGAATGTCGAACAATACTTGGAGTCGAAAAAGAAGATATGAATAAAAAATTCGCTCGCAGTGTTACGGTCTTTGCCGCGTTAGTATTCTCAGTAATAATTGCTATTGCCATGATCAGCCAAGGCGCATATGGTCAGCAGGAAGCCGCAGCACAAACCACAACATTCGGGTTTACTGCACCGACCAATCTCAGCAACGATGGCAACAATGCGGAATATCCCTGGGTATCGGCCTCTGGCAGCAACGTTTACGTCGCCTGGACAGAATTCTCACACGGCATAATCCTCAAGTACAGCAACAATAACGGTACCACCTGGTCAGGGCAAGAAAAGATCAGTCCGAGCGGTGCAGGAGTCGGGACTGCAAACTATCCAGTTATGGCAGCAAACGGCTCAGATGTATATGCAACGTGGACCCAGGTCGTCTCTGGCCAAGGCACAATCTACGTAGCATCCAGCACAAATAACGGCACGAGTTTCAACATGATTCCGGTAAGCATGGCTGGTGCCAATGCGGATATTCCATTTATCGCTCAATACGGTTCAGATGCTTATGTTATCTGGCACCAGAATACCACAAATGATTTCCAGTCAGTTTGGGTGTCGTCCAGCACCAATTACGGAACTACCTGGTCAACACCGTTCAATCTCGATAACGGTTCAGGAATTGCCGGTTCTCCGCAGATTGCAGCTTACGGAAATTACGCTTTCGCGACTTGGAACGGTGGCGGTGCTTGGTTTTCGGAAAGCAATAATTCCGGCTTGAATTGGAGCACGCCCATCAACGTCGCAGCACCAAATACGCAGGACGTCGACTCTCCATGGGTTTCTGGATGGGGCTCGAACGTCTACATTACTTGGAATGATAACTATACTACAGGCAATTATGAGCCGTACATAGCGGTCAGCAATGACAACGGATCTACTTGGACTCCTCGGCAATTGCTACTATCGGGTGCCAAAAACGACTACCAGGTGCAGGTGACAGCAGTCGGCAGCAATGCATACGTGATTTTCAGAGATCACTCCTCCCCCTATCATACGTTTACAAATTCGAAGAACGGTTCGGTGTTCTTCGAAGCGAGCTACGATAACGGAACGCACTGGACACCTTATTACAGCACCTCTCCAGGAGACCTAGCAAATGGATCCCAAGGTATCACTGGATGGGCGGATGGCGTCGCAGTTTCAGGAAATGACGTAGGCTTTGCCTATCTTAGCGGTTGTTCGGTAGGACAGTATGAACCGTTCCCCAACTCTGGCAATGGAGACTGCAACATGTACGCCTCGTACAGCAACGACAGCGGGACGACATTTATGCCGCAGATCCAACTCAGCACTGATTTCCTTGCAGGACCCATTCGGCAAATATCCAGCTCTAATTATGCGATGTCGGGTTCAAACATGTACGTGGCCTGGCAAGATAATTCCACTTCGAATTTCCAGATCTACTTGAGCGATACGAATCTAGCTTCGCAGAGCACATCTTCAAGCACTACTTCCTCGACTACCAGCCCCTCCGGCACAACCATCATCACCACGAGCTCCAGCAGTTCATCTCCAACTTCAACGAGCAGCTCATCCACAAGCACCTCAATAGCATCGAGCTCTTCGACAACTCAAACCACAACATCTACGCCAGTTAAGAAGTCTAACTTTGATCTCTACGCTGCAATTGCAGCGATTGTGGCGGTCGTCGTAATTGCGAGCGCAGTATTGCTATATCGGAGAAGTCGAACATCCCCGCCTCCGCCACCTCCTGATCAGACGTCGATTTAGCAAGCGAGTTATCATTTAGTCTCACTGGATTCTAGAATTCTTTCTAGATTCTTGAGCGAGTAATATTCTTGAACTCGCAAGGTTCATTTTTACTCAGACCTCTCTTTGGCTCTTGATTTAGCCCACGCAGTCGAATGTCGTGATCTCACGAAAATCTACAGCGGCCGTAATACAAGAGCCTTAGATAACGTGACGTTCGCGATCGAGTCCAGCGGAATATTCGTACTGATTGGACGCAATGGCTCGGGCAAAACAACTCTCGTGAGAATTCTTTCCACAGAGCTCGAGCCGACATCTGGAAGCGCCTTCATCAACGGAATAGACGTGATAGGCGATCCTAGTCTACTGAGGGAACGGATCGCGATTGTTCCGCAGGAGGCGAGGACAGTTCCGTGGATGACTCCTCTCCAGACAGTTCACTCATATCTCCTTTGGAGAGGCATGGATTACGGACAAGCGAAAAAACAAGCAATGGAGTCGCTTGAAAAGCTTGGAATGCAAAAATCTGCGAACGTCCTAAATCGCAGGCTTTCGGGAGGAAATAGAAGGAAGGTTCTTGTCGCGACTGTCCTTGCGTCGGATGCTGAAATTATTTTTCTCGACGAACCTACCACAGGGCTCGACCCGATCTCCAGGCGGGAATTTTGGTCCATCCTGAGGGAAATCAAGAAAGAGCGATTTACCTTCTTGACTACGCATTACATGGAAGAAGCAGAGGAGCTTGCAGATCAGATTGGGGTTCTCGACAGTGGTAAAATGATCAGAATTGGCACGCTAGATCAGCTTCGGAAAACCCTTCCCCACAACTACTCATTGAAAATTCTGCCCGGTGCGGATAGGAACAAGTTACCTTTAATCGAGAGGGGCGAGATCATTCCGGACAAAGATGGAGGCTTCAGGATCCTTACAGACGAAACAGAAGCTTTCAGAATCTCGAAAGATCTCGCGAGATTGAATTACAGATTTACGATTAATCCCGTGTCTCTTGAGGACATCTTCTTTTACATCGCGAATAAAGAACAGAACGGGTGAAATGGTTGCAAGAGGAAGTCGCTGAGAAGAAGCAAGAAAAAGGGAAGCAGGCGCTCAAACCGAGAAACCG
>JASHSF010000116.1 GCA_030036955.1 Nitrososphaerales archaeon | reverse complement strand
GGGAGGTGTTTCGCATCGGCGGGCACGTCCCGAATGAAATGGCACCGCTAATTGCGGGGCGAATATCAGCTTGGTTCAGCGGACAATTCCTGGTTTGAATCTATGTCGCTCTCCGGGGCAAATCCCAAAAGCCGTAAGACTTTGACCCCGCGTACGGAAACTTGTTCTCTACGATCACCTCTACCACTTCGGGACCGTTACCGGGCTTCACTGCGTTAGAGATCGACTTTTTGAGTTCTATTGGATCTTCTGCGCGGAAATATCCGGCGCCAAAGGCTTGGGCGATCTTTTCAAAGTTCGGAGTCCTAACAACACCGGCCTTGTCTTTGAAATCCGTTCCGATGACTCTTCCCCCAAAGTTTCTCATTTGCAAATCGCGAATAGAGATCCAACCGTAGTTGTTCAACACCACGACAGCGACGTCTAGTTTCATCTGCACTGCTGTAAGGAGCTCCTGATTGTTCATGAGGAAAGAACCGTCTCCTTCGAATGCGACGCATGCTTTATTGGGCTTTGCAAGTTTGGCTCCTATCGCTGCAGGAAAAGCGAATCCCATCGTGGAATATCCGCCGGAGCTCAGAAAAGTGCGGGGTTCGTACGCCATCCAAAGCTGCGAAAAAATTTCTTGGGGCAGTCCTGCGCTCACTGTAATAATTCCGCTACGTGGTAGAACTTCTCTTGCAATTTTTACGACGTTCGGTATTCCCATGGGAGTCTGTTTTCGGAGTTCATCAATTTCGCTCAACCACTGTTCCTTAAGTTCCCTTGCACGCTTGTAATGAGCAGAAGCGCGATAGTCCGGTTTCTTGCCGAGCTCCATCAAAGCGATGAGCAACGCCTGAAGTCCGGACTTTGCATCCGAGTGCATCCCAGCGGCAACTGGATAGTTCTTGCCTATTTCGCGAGGATCAATATCGATCTGAACTAACCTTGTCGGAGGAATGTTGAATGTCACATCTCTTTTGAACGAGCTTGTTGTTTCGTCGCTGAAAGTTGCGCCAACCGCGAGAATGACATCTGCCTCAAGCGCGAGCTTGTTGGCGACGAGACTACCTACGTTTCCCGGGGAAAACACATAGAGATCGTGATCCTCTGGAAAGCCTCCTTTAGCATCGCCTCGAAAAGTACTTGCGACTGGGGCGCCAAGGAATTCCGCCACTTTGACAAGTTCGTCCTGCGCGTCCGACATCACGATCCCGCCTCCTGCGAGGATTAGAGGTCTTTCGGCGCTGAACAACAGTTGAGCCGCTCTGGTTGACGAATCGGGATCCGGATAAAGCCGCCCCAATTCTACTGGCGGGGACGGGACTTCTAAGCTCGTCTTTTCAACTTGAATTTCCATTGGGAGATCTATGAGCACCGGTCCCGGTCTGCCACCGACCGCTTCGCGATGCGCATTTGTTAGAAACCTCGGTAATTGCTCGATTGATGTGACGAGAAAGGTCCTCTTGCAGAGGTGTCGCATTGCGTTGATGTAGTCAACTGCGTTTTGCCGTTCTATTTCTTGGAAGATGCCCATGCCAAAAAGATATGTTTGAATTTCGCCGGTTATGGCAATGAATGTTGAAGAATCAACGTATGCTGTAGCAAGCGCCGTCGCTAAATTAGTCGCACCGGGTCCGACCGACGTCGTAACCACAGCCGGGACTCTTCTGTTAGCTCGAAAATATCCATCCGCCATGTGACCTCCCCATTGCTCATGTTTTATCGGAATATACTCAATTTCTGGAGAATAATCGATCAGCTCGTCAATGAAGGCTGCATTGCCATGCCCCGGAATTCCGAAGACGTGCTTGATTCGTGCTTTCTTGAGATATTCCGAAATAAATTTCGAACCAGTGATTTCAGTCATGTTCTACACTACTTCCAAAATCATTTGAGCAGATTCTCTGCTTTATCTGCTGGCCAATCGTCGTGTACAATCTTAGATACTGCCCTCACCATACCTTGTGGGTTCTTGTTTTCGAAAACATTTCTCCCAACGACTACTCCTTTTGCCCCCGCAGCCATCACATTCGCAACGTCTTCAAGGAATGAAATCGGTTTTTCGCTGGCAGCTCCTCCACTCAACAGAACCGGAACACCACCCGCACAAGCCACGACATGCGAAAAGCTCTTCTTATCTCCAGTGTAGTTCGTTTTGATTGCATCAGCCCCTGTTTCAAGTGCAAGTCTAACGGCGTAGCTCACTATTTCGGGTTCGTAGTTTGTCTTGCCTTCTACCCGAGGATATGCCAACTGGAGCACTGGTAAACCAAAGGTCTCGCACTTGCCTACAATTGAAACAAGCCTCTCTAGCATTACATCCTCAAACTTTGACCCCCAGAAAACAGTCGTCGCCACGCCGTCCGCGCCTATCGCTATTGCATCTTCGACCGAGCCAATTGGGCTTTGAAGAGTTTGACCTTCTTTACCTCGAAGCTCGTTTTTTCCAGTGATCTTTGCGATCAAACCAATCTTGTTTCGCCACAACTCACTTGTCGCTCTCGCAGTCCCAATCGTCAACATGGCAGCATCCACTCCCCCTTCCGCCACTTTTGAAATGATATCTTTGGGATTTAGAGCACTTGGAGGAAAAACTGAGGGTCCGATTTCAACTCCATGATCCATTGCAAATATGACAGATCTCGAGTCATTTCCGAAAATTCTCTCAAAACGAAGCTGTTTTCCAATGTGTGACGGAGGCGGAAACACTTTCGTCGAAGAACTCATAACTTTCTGCGTTATTGTTGCCTTTTCTCTTGACATGATCTTGCTTTTCTCTGAAGGATAATGAATCAGGGTCTTGCGTCCGCCAGGCATATTTATCGAATTTGCCATCCCCTGAAATTTTTTTGAAAGTGATCATCAGCAAGATAGAACCCTTAATACAATAGCCTCAAATGCTTCGATTGATTTTGGAATGCAAGATTCGAAGAAACGTGTTGGTTTTGGCGTCGTTGGAGTTGGCGCAATGGGAAGATTCCATGCAGAGAATCTGGCTCTTAACATTCCGAAGGCGAAGCTTGCCGCAATCGCAGACACGATGATCGAGTCAGCGAGGAAACTCGCTTCAAATCTTGGCGTGGAAACTGTCTACTCAGATTTTGGAGCCCTCGTCGATGATAGGAATGTCGAGGCAATTTTGTTGGCTGTACCTCCGTATCTTAAGAAGGACATGATCGTTCGGGCCGCGAGGGCGGGAAAGCACGTTTTTGTCGAAAAACCGATGACGCTTACTTCTAAGGATGCGGACGAGATCATCTACGAGACTGAAAAGTCAGGTGTGAAAATACAGGTCGGGTACCAGAGGAGGTTTGACAACTCCTTTCGTCGAGTCGAGAAGGCAATCAATGAAGGAAAAATCGGTAAGATTCTGCTAATGTCTTCGCACACGCGTGACCCTCCAGGATTGTCTCCAAATTATTATCTTGACTTTTCGAAGAGCGGAGGAATTATGGCAGACACGTGTAGCCACGATTTTGACGTTATCAGATGG
>JASHSF010000115.1 GCA_030036955.1 Nitrososphaerales archaeon | reverse complement strand
GCAATCCAATCGCAAAGCATAACGGCAACCGAAATCCTAGTCCGGGCGGGTATTTGACACATTTTGCCTCGCTCATCTAGCCGCTACTCGGGTATTCCCAGGGATTCAAGCGATCAGCCAGTATTTCTCCAGCTAATTCGATGGGCTTTTGCGAATCCGGAAAAGATAGCAGCTATGGGTATTGGAATAGCGGCTTTTGGACTTGCAGCTTTTTTTCTAGGTAACAACAACGATGGAAAACTAGCACGCCCAAGCAAAGATCCTGACAAGCTAGAAAGAGCGGTCTGATACCAAAGGTACCGATCATTTCAAGTCCAAAGACGCGTCGTTTTCTTTCAAATATTCGTAGACGTTCTCGTATTTGCCGTCCTGACTTAACGCGGTCAGGATTGATGAAGCGAAGTGAGCATCGTTTTGGTATTTCGGAACGAGATCAGCCAATTTGCTCGAGAAGTCCTGGCGATCGATGGCGGTGGGATTTTCGCTCAGCATGTCCATAAGACTATAGATCTTGTTAACGTCGGACCTCGTAAGTTGCCTCTCGAGTATGACGTTGTTAAACTGAGAATGCTTTGGATCTTTCAAGGTGTGACGCAGCAACTCTACCTGGTACTCAAGAAGATCAAGTCTTTCTTCTGTTGATGTCAAAGGAATTTCCCGGGCTGTGGGTGCTTGGACTTGGCACAAGTAAAATACTTTTTTTCTCTGGATGACGTTGGCAGCGGGGTGGCAAGATAAATGGCCAGTCTTTATTTGACAAATTGTCAAAGGGCATTGTCAAACTAAGTAAAATGTCCGGTTTGAAAGTAGAAGAATTTACCATGCCCTCGCGCCAGCTTTTCACGATTGACAAGGAAAAACTGAAGCTGTACAACGAGGGAAGGTCGCTCGCCCACATCGACAACAAGTGCGCCTTCTGCCGAAACGAGCTGAACGACTTGCGAAAAATCTACTGTGGATCAAAGTGTAGGCGCAAGTTTAGAACAAAATACAGGTATCTGACAAACTCGTGGGCTTCGACGCGCTGGAAAGCTCTGCGGAGGGATCGCTTTCTGTGCGTCCCATGCCTCAAGCTTGGAAGAAGAACGTGGTCGAGGGAAGTAGATCACATAATCGAGATCGCTGACGGAGGTCCGGAGTTCGAGCTGGACAACACCCAGACCATTTGCAAAGTCCACCACAGACTAAAGACGGCCGAAAACCGAAGGCTCCGTGCTCTCAGGAGGAAAGCGATCGCTGCTTCGTGAGACATTCGCCTATGAACACCAATAAATTACTTCTTTCTCCTGTAAACTAAACGAAAAATGAATTCCCGGGAAATTACCCTGACGATCGACGACATCCGCGTCGCCCAGAAGAATATCTCTAATTCAGTCGTGCGAACACCGCTCGTTGCCCTGAACTACGAGGCACCCTGCCAAATCTATCTCAAGCTCGAGTGCCTGCAACCTACCGGCTCCTTCAAGGTTCGCGGTGCGGGCAACGCTCTTGCCTTAACTCTGGACGAAGCCCGACAAAGAGGCGTATACACATGCAGCGCGGGTAACATGGCGCAAGCTCTTGCTTGGCACGCAAAGAGAGAGCATGTCAAATGCACCGTAATAGTGCCGGATACGGCGCCAGAGACGAAACTTGATGCCATCCGCAGGTACGGCGCGGAGCTCGTTCAGCTACCCTGGGACCAAGTCTGGGAAGTTGCAACCTCGCACGTGTATCCTCCACTTTCTGATCGAATTTTCGTTCACCCTTTTGCTGATCCCGGGATGATCGCAGGGAATGGCACGATCGGTCTTGAAATCTTGGAGGACCTGCCCGACGTGGATTCTATAGTAGTTCCATTTGGTGGAGGAGGTCTCTTTTCTGGAATCGCAAAGGCTGCAAAGTCTCTAAAGCCAGAAACCAAAACGTTCGCGGCTGAAGCAAACACCGCTGCTGCACTTATCGCTGCTCTTGACGCAAATCGACCCGTGAAAATTGAAAGGACTCCGAGCTTCGTCGACGGAATTGGCTCAACTACTGTTCTCGATGAAATATGGAAACTTGCAAAACCCCTGCTTGATGGGTCCATCGCTGTTTCGCTTGACCAGATTTCGGCTTCGATCAAAATGCTGGCCGAGAGGAACAGAGTTGTTGCAGAGGGCGCAGCCGGTGCGTCCCTGGCCGCCGCACTTACGGGCAAGGCTGGCTCAGGAAAGGTAGTTTGCATCGTTTCGGGCGGGAATATAGACACGTCTAAATTCGTAAAAATTCTACAGGGCAGCACGCCCTAAAGACAGGGGAAAGCTGAGCTCAAAAAAAGAAAACGTAGAAGGGCTAATCAGCTAGCCCTCCATGGTGAACTCAGGAAACAGGCTCGGTAACTGAAGAGCTTGATCCTGAATCGGTTTTCGATTCTTCGCTCCTCGCCGAAGAGCTTCCGACAACGGAAGCAGTTGCAAACCTCGGACCGACCGTGTCAACCTTTATCTTGACTTTCTCTCCTACCTTCGAACCCCTTACGAAGACGATGAATCCCTGGATTTTCGCGACGCCGTCGCCACGTCTAGATAGTTCGCTAATGTCCACATCGTACTCCTTCCCGACCTCGACGGGCTTTGGTCCACCCATCGGGCGATTTCCAAAGCGGTCGCCACCGCCATAGCTGTTGCGTCGTCCGCTGTTGCCGTATCTGTTTGATCCTCTGTTTCCGTAACTCATGATTTCTGATTCGCTACTGTTAATCCTATTCGAAACATCTTGCCATATAAGCCAGTTGGACTGTCGCCAAGCTCCTCAAACGACGATCTTTTCCGAAGTGACGTTGGAAGAACGAATTCCAATCACAAGCCCTTATTAAGGCGGAGTGCTTCAATATCCAATTTGGGTGGAGAGTTAATTTTGAGTTATGTGAATAGGGGAGAAGTCGGCAGCAATTATCCCCGCAGTAGAGAAGAATCCGAGGAAATGGAGACTGATTTTGAACGGGGTAGCGACTCTAGACGATCAGGAAATTATGGCAGAAGGCGCCCGCTTAATAGATCGAGGCCTGTCGAGCTCGGCAAAGAATACGACGTCGAGATTATTGAAAAGTCAAGGCGCTTCGATGGCATTGCCAAAATCGACGGTTTTGTTATTTTCGTCCGAAATGTCAAAGTTGGAGACAAACCCAAAGTGAAAATCGACAGCGTCAGCCAAAACTTTGCGATTGCAACTCCCGTGGAACAAGCTCAACCTCCCGCGGACACTGGAGCCCAAGCTCCTGCCGCCGAAAAACCTGCCGTCTAGGCCGAAATTGTAGTATCATCCATTTTTATCGGTCGAAGGACATTCAAACCTTCGGGGCGCCTGGGCCTGCTACTCGCATTTTTGCTCACGCAAAAAAGCTTCAAATACAATGGCAAAAGTTGAGTTTTTTTGTACTGAAAAATCTAGCTATTGCTATTAGAATTACCGAGCTAAAAAGCTGGATAACCCGGCTAAACTAGTGATGCCATTGCACAATCGACACAAGAGTAAGATCGCGATCATCTTAGCAGCCGTAATTTTTGCCAACATCTTGCTTATTGGTATTGCAAGCGGCAAGTCAAGCGCCCAATCTCAACCCGTTTTTGGCGCGCCGATCGATCTGAGCAATGATCAAAATACGGCGACGACTCCGAACGTCCAAAGCGTCGGCAGCAACGTGTACGTCGTCTGGGCTGAACAAAATAGGGGTGTGTTATTCAGAACAAGTCCCGACGGCGGAGAGACTTGGAACCCTCCTGTTACGGAGCCTGCACTAAAAATTTCTCCGCCCGGAGGGATTCCAGAAGATCCCCTGATGTCAGCTAACGGATCAAATGTTTACGTTACTTGGAGTGAAACTGTGAACACCACTGCCAGGGGAAATCCTGCGCTAGAGGTTTTTGAAGCTACTAGCACGAACCAAGGTACGAGCTTTAATCCTCCGGTTCAGCTGACGACGGGGAACGGAGTATCCGGGGGAAGAAATGCGATACCCGGATACCTTACGCCAATTCCGGTCTCATGGGGGAACAACGTTTACGTAACGTACGCTTCTGGAAACAACTCGTACGTGACTTGCAGTTCCGACGCAGGCGCGCCCGGCACCTGGACGCCTGCCTTCCACTACGGTGATGCTCGTGAGGATCAAGATGCGGTGTGGGGAGGTAAGTACGTTTACGTTACTTCCGACGATTCTCTGTATGTTAGCTCGAACAATTGCGAAACTTGGACGAATCACACTCCCCAACCCGGACTCGGATCGGAATCTTGGATTGAAGCATACGGACCAAACGTCTACGACGCCGGGGAGGGCAAGGGGAACACGAGCGTGGTTCACTACGTCTACAGCAACGACTACGGAGCGAAGTGGTCCAAAACCCAGGTGCTGACAAAGACCTTGGCTGATGCCTGGGCGCCCATGGTCTGGGCATATGGCAATTCCGCTTGGATAGCCGTTCACACCTATCCCGGAGGGCTCGCGTCGCAGGTTTACATGTACATGACTTCTAACGGCGGAAAAACCTGGACAGGTCCTGTCACCTTGAGCGCCGCTCCGAAGGTTCTGAGCGACACGAGTTTTCCCTTCACTGTGTCTTCGTCAGATGGCAAGAACATATTCGTTGCCTGGGCTCAGCAGAGTCCTCCAGGATACTGGACCCTGCTCGCTTCGTACAGCAGCAACGGAGGAGCATCGTGGACGGCTCCGCCCGGGATTGATGTATCCCAAAACCGCGCTGGGATCAACAGCTCATCGAACAACGATCTAGCAGTGGCTGCAATTGCGTCGTCCGGGCCGTATTGCTTTGCAGTGTACGAGCAGTCCAATAAAACGAGCAGCCAGATTTATTTCGCGTCCAATAACAGTGGCCAGATCACGACATCAACGGATACCACATCTACTTCATACGGGACAACAGTTACAACTTTGACGTCCTCGGTCTCCTTTTCAAGGACAACGGGTTCTTCGATCACAACGCGGACCTCAAGCCAGACTTCAACTTCCACCAGAGAGAGTGTGTCTTCGTCGAGCATTCAATTTCCTGTCCCAAGTACGACTACAAGCCGATCTGGAGGATCTGGATCACTTCAGCTGTTATCGGACGCGGGACTTGCAGCAGCTGTGATCGCCGTTGCTTCTTTGGCCGCAGTTATCTTCAGAAGCCGCCGAAAGAATTAACTTTGCGTTTTTCGGCTAGCGCCTAAATTATTGGGTGCAGCCTTTTACAAGTGAATAGCTGGGTATCGATTTTTGATATATCTCGCGCTTAAGCATATAGCGATTGGTGGAATTTTGATCAAAATACCTGTTTATTCTTCATGCTCGATTTTCTGCCGTATCAGTTTTCGACTTATGGCGATATATAGATTCGAGATTGCAACTGTGGATACATGGCCACCATTAAAGACGGATCTAGTCACACTGTCATCAAATTCCACAAACACAAAATAATTTTGTATTCGCTTTTCGTTCTCGGAACTTTTTTGGCTACGGCAATCTTTGCAGGCCCAACTGTTGCATCGTACGCCCAGTCAAGCGGTGGTGTGCAACCAATCTTTTCTTCGCCGGTTAACCTGAGCAATGACAGCGCGGAAGCGACGAATCCCGACGTCTGGAATGTTGGAAGTCATGTTTACGTCGCATGGGCAGAAGGTACGAATGGTTTGAGATTTCGGGAAAGCCCCAATGGAGGAGCAACATGGTATCCTACCACTACCGAACCGGCTTTGAATCTCGCTCCGTCGGGACGCACGACGGCACCTCTTCTCTCTGCAAATGGAAGTAATGTGTACGTCGTCTGGTCACAGACCATCGGAACTGGGGTAGCTCAAGTATTGGAGGCTACGAGCACAAACTACGGTCAGAGCTTTAGCACCGCAGTTCAGGTTAGCACGCAATCCGCGGCATCAATCACCCCAGTTATTGCTTCTTGGGGTAACAATGTGTACGTAGCCTGGTCGTCTGGAACTGACTCGTACGTTTCCTGCAGCGCAAACGCCGGAACTTCTGGTTCGTGGACGAAGCCGCTCATGTATGGAGATCAACACGAGCCCGAGATCGCAGCTTGGGGCGGACAGTACGTCTACGCGGTGTCAGACGCGGGAATGCAGGTCAGCTCTAACAACTGCAACAGCTGGACTAGTCCGAGCCAAACCCTCGGGGAAACTCTACATCCATGGGGTTCGGAGCCTTGGATATGGTCTTATGGCCCCAACGTTTATGCTTCATGGGAAGCAAAGGGAAACTCTAGCGTCGTATACTACTCTTACAGCAACAACTACGGCGTCAGCTGGACAAAAGTAGCAGTACTGTCGAGTACCCTGAACGACACATGGGCGCCAATGGTGTGGGCTTATGGAGATTCTGCGTGGATCGCATTCCACACGAATCCAGGTGGGTCTCTTTCACGCATCTACATGTACATGACTAACGACAGCGGCCACAATTGGTACGGTCCAACACAGCTCAGCACTTCTCCGAAATCAGGCAGCGACACGGGCTTTCCTTTCACGGTTTCCTCCTCCGATGGGCAAAACGTTTTCGTCGCCTGGTCTCAGCAGATCAAACCCGGATACTGGCAGCTGTATGTATCGTACAGCGGCAACGGCGGCACTTCCTGGATCGCTCCACCGGGAATCGACGTATCGGAGAATCCCGCTGGAACAGAAGGTTCAAACGACAATGACTTGGCAGACGCAGCGATATCAGCGTACGGCACAACCTGCTTCGCGGTCTGGCAACTGATGAGCGGTTCAAGTAACCAGGTTTACTTCAGTTCGAGCACGATGGGCATACCAACCCAGCCCGCGACAATGTCGCTAAAGCCAACGAAGGGCTTTGTGGGAACTTCAGTAACTGTCACTGGATCCAACTTCCTGCCCTCCGCGTCTGTCACAGTAGAGTTCGACGGGACTCCAATCGCAAGCACAATGTCGAATTCCGGTGGCAACTTTAGCGCCACGTTCACAGTCCCAAATGCAGTTATAGGACCTCACAACATCACGGCAACCGACGGAACCAGTGTCCTTACGAGCAGCTTCACCGTTTCGCCAAAAATCACTGAGAAACCAGTATCCGGACCATCCGGAAAGCTAGTAAACGTAACGGGAAATGGCTTTGCGGCTGATTCGAACGTCGTTGTGACATTCGATGGGACTGATGTCGCAACTTCTCAAACCAACTCTCAGGGAAGCTTCACAGCAACGTACACTGTCCCAACAATGGCTAGCGGCGGATACTCAGTCGAGGTGAGTGATGGAAGCGGAAACAGCGCAAGCGCAACTTTCACGGTAAACTGATATAGCCCCTGCGTAGGGGTTCTCTTTTCTT
>JASHSF010000114.1 GCA_030036955.1 Nitrososphaerales archaeon | reverse complement strand
AAACAACGTTTCAGCTGCAAGCCCCATCCCTATCTGGGCAGTCGTGGAATGTATCGCCTCGTACATTTTTAATGGTACCACAATCGTCGGATTGCCGCTGAACTACTCTAGCTACTCATTGCTTCCAAACAGTAACGCCGGATACTTTCAGGCATATTACACCGAATACAATTCTCAAAACATTTCTGAAGGGTGGTTCCCGACGACTTTAGGCGAGTACTCTATCGTGTACGCGAGCAGTTCAGGCGCTGGTTTCAACTCCCTCGGCTCCTCTCAGCCATACATCTACACGGTAGCTGTCGGGGACGAGTGGGGTCAGCTTGCGCTGCTCCACTTCCAAGTTGTTCCCTCAAACAATCTACCAATCGTTGGAAGCTTTCTCGCCGCTCCATCAACGAGTTACGCCTGCTCCGAGAATGGTACCCCCGTTCCCTGCGAAACTGGCGAGTTTTCCCAAGCCCTGATCCTGAACTGTGCTAGCCAGGCGGCTACTCAGTCGGGCTGCACGTTTCAGCAGGTCTTCACCATAACGGTCTGGTACCCACTCTTTGGCCAACCGGGTGAACCAGAAGGTGCGAACTGCAAGTTCGACGTGCCAGGTGACAGTGTATACTCCCCGGGTTGGGGACAATGCATTCCGGTGAATTCTACTGCGTTCGCTATTAGTCCGATCTAAGGACGGCAACCCGTGCGCCATCCTTCCTCAATTAATCTGCCCCGAGCTAGATGGTTTTCCGGTTCGCTTCATCACTCAATTTGGTTTCAGCAAATTTCAGAGCTTTTCAAATGAAAGGCATCTTATTTCAGAAATTCAGTTCATCGTACCATTTTTTCGTCAAGACATAGATCTTAAGAGGCGTCCTGAGCAGTTTGGTGACGATTGAAGTACAAAGCATTTGTCCTTGACATTGATGGCACGATTTGCGACTATGACGGTATCCTCAATTTGGAAGCCGCGAATTCGATTCGATGGTTGAGGAAATCTGGTTACGAAGTCATACTCGCATCGGGTCGAGGCCCCTGGGACACTTTTTACCTCGGGGTTTACTTAGGTACTACAAAACTCGCAGTCTGTGAGAACGGAGGAGTGCTGATGACATCTCCTACGAACATCAAACTTTTTTCTGATAAATCCAAAAGTCTTGAAGCCTACGATCTACTGTGCAAGAACATGGAAGATGTAAGAGTGAAACCCGTGGGCGCAAGGCTTACCGAAGTCGTGCTTCTCCGGACTTTCGATCCGAAAATAGGACAGGAGGTTTTGAATAAAGCAAATCTTCCAATCAACATCCTCGACAGCAAGTTTGCATTGCACTTAACGAGAAAAGGTATTTCAAAAGCCAAAGCCCTTACAGAGGGATTACAATTGCTTGGCATTTCGCCCAAGGAGACTGTTGTGATCGGAGACAGCGAAACCGACCTATCCATGTTTGAGCTCTGTGGCTACAGCATGACAGTCTCAAACGCAAGCGAGTATGTCAAATCCAAAGCGAATTACTGCGCAAAGCAAGAGATCGGAGATGGAACTGTCGAGGCTGTTCAGTATTTTACCGATCGTATTGCAGTGGAGACCTGATGGAATTGAGCTTTCAAGAGTTTGTCAATGAATCAGAGCAGATTGTACTTGAATCATTGAACCAACTTGGATACTCAAGTGTGAACGAACTTGCTTGGCTAGAGCCGCCTGACAGCACTCTCGGCGATCTCGCCTTTAGAGTGGCATTCGATCTCGCAAAATCTCTAGGGAAGAAGCCAGGTGAAATAGCTTCTGCAATCTCTGAGCGTTCAAAGGATCGCGTAGCTAGTTCGAGGTACATCCTTTCACTTGAAGGACATCAGTCTGGTTTTTTGAATGCGAAAATCAATCTTAGGAATCTCGCCAAGGATGTTCTAGAAAGGGCGGCCGAAGGTAGTTACGGCAAGATCGATCTTGGCCACGGTTCTCCGGTCTTGATTGAGCACACCTCGGTCAACCCAAACAAAGCATTGCACGTTGGCCATCTTCGGAACGTTGCCATCGGCGACTGCCTCAACCGTGTGTTCAGATTCTCTGGATACGATACATACGTTCTGAATTACATTGATGATTCCGGTCTTCAGGTTGCGGATATTATAGTAGGTTTCAATTATCTTGGTTTTCCGAAGGAATCAACTGGGAACGAAAAGTACGATCACTATGCCGGTGACACGGTCTACGTTACAGTAACAAAAAAGTATGAAACGGATCCAACCTTAAGGGAGAAGCAAAAATTTGTCTTAAAGTCGATGGAATCGAACGACTCCTCGATTTCCAAGATACGTCTCGAAATTACTGACCGGATTTTGAAGGAGCAGCTAAAGACGTGTTGGCGTTTTGGGGCAAGATACGATCTCTTTGTTTATGAATCCGACATCATCCACTCAAACCTCTGGTCGACCGTTTTTCAGACTCTTAAAGACAAAGGAATAGCAAAATATGAAACCGAGGGCAAGCTCGCTGGCTGCTGGATAGTTAGCACAGCTGATGAAGTTGAAGGCGAAGATAAGGTACTCGTAAGGAGCGACGGCACGGCAACCTACGTAGCAAAGGACATCCCATTTGCTGCCCTAAAGGCGGGAGTGGTTTCAGATCCGTTTTCGTATTCCATTTACGTCCAGCAGCCCGATGGATCAAATATATTGAGGACGGAGATAAATTCCGAGAATAAAACTTCCCCTGTACCGTGGGGAAGTGAGAGTTTAACTCTGATCGACACTCGTCAGGCTAGACTTCAAAGAATAATTCAATATATCCTGTCAATATTTTCCTACGGGATCAATGAATCAAAATACAAGTTCGTAGGCTATGCCATCATTTCGCTAAGCTCCAGAACTGCAAGCGCGCTCGCCCCTGCGTACGAAAAAGATCTGGAGGGAGAATCCGGAGACGGGAAGGTCGTAACGATGTCGGGTAGGCACGGTACGTACGTCAACGCCGACGATGCCATGGATTTGGTCAAGTCAAAGGCTCTGGAAGAAACGAGAAAGAGGAATCCAGAGATCAACGATCCCACATGGTTTGACAATGTTGCTGAGAAAGTAGCAATATCCGCACTTCGATTTGGCATCCTCAAGCAAGATCTTGACAAAATGATTGTCTTTGACTCTGAGGAATCGCTGAAGCTCATAGGGGAGACAGGTCCTTATTTGCTCTATACCTATGCACGAACTAGTAGCATAATTTCAAAGCTTGGAAGCGAAAGGCGATCTGATGCAATGAGCGAATATACGAAGCTCGATAGTCTCGAAGAGATGGCACTCATCAAGACCATATCCAAATTTAGCATTTGCATAGAAAAAACTGTCAAGAATCTTGCGCCTAAATGGCTCGCTCATTACAGCTATTCGCTCTGCGAATCTTTCAACAGCTTCTACGAAGCTCACAGGGTTCTTCAAGAGCCTGATCCGGAAGTTAGAGAATCAAGAATCAGATTGATCCGAGCTTCTCAAAATGTCTTGAGGTCTTGCCTCTCCCTGCTCGGGATCGAAGCGTTGGAAAGAGTCTAAGCGAGAGAGTGGATCAGCATTCTCTGGGCGCGAATTTGAGCTATTAAAAGAGGAAGCGTCGGGCCATTGCATGCCGGGCCCGCGCGGTTTTGAATCTCTTTGCAGATCGCAATTTCTATCTGAGCCGCACTCTTGCCGAAGATTTTTTGGAGGGCAGCGACAAAATTCTCTGGATGCGTCAGGATTCCATCCGTCGGAGAATTATTCATTACCACTGAGGTCCAGTATACCGCGTACTTTATGCCGGGGCCGAATCTATTGAGCCCAGCATCGATACACTCCATGATCTCAAAATCATCTAGCGGTTTCGCGTGAGGCATTTAGTTGCGATTGGAGTCTAATGGAGAATCTTGGAATAATAACGGTTCGGACGCGTGATCAGTACCAGAAATTCCTAAGCGTTATCGCTTGAGCGAGCTAGGCTTACTAAAGCGCTCGATAGTCCCAAATGCTCGATTATTCATATTTAGTTCTCGGGACGATTGCGCTTTTCACAGTCCTCGGAATGGCTTACTACGCGACCAGGATCTTGCTTCAGATGCGAACCGGCGAACTCGAGAAAAGCTGGAAGTATCTGGTTGCAGGCGCGTACCTGCTCGAAGCCGCGATAATCATACTTCTGATTGCAGAGGTATTTCCTTTGAGTGAAGTGATGTCATCGGTGATTACTCATATCGCAGTCACGTTGCTAGTGGTCGGCGCCGTCTATATATTTCTGGGATTCAGGGCGCACTTCCAAGTATTCAATCCTCGCCATCCGGAATTGAAAATGGAAGACGTAATTGATCGATAAGGAATCCTTCACTGTCTGAGCAGCGGCATCGCGCTTTCGACAGCTTTGCTTTTGCCAAGCTCTGACCCTGGTTTTATGATTAGTTCTAATGCTCCGAGAAGGGCTATGATATCTATCTCCGAAATGTTTCCAAAGTGACCGACGCGAATCATCGAATCTTTGTACTCTCCGAACCCCCTGGCTACGTGAATTCCATATTTTTCTCGCAAGGTCTCCTGAATATCAGCGGACTTGCCGTCTTCAACGTAAAACGCAGTCACGGTTGGAGCTCGACTGTCGGGCGATGCGCATAGCTTCAGGCCTAGGCTTTGAAGTCCGGTCACAAGTGCTTCCGCATTCTTAGAGTGCCTTTCCCATCTTTGCTCAAGACCTTCCTCTTTTATTTCGAGAAGGGCTTCGTGAATGCCGAGCATCACCTGAACCGCGGGAGTGGTCAGGTAGATTTTCGGATCATCCATAATCGGCTTCCACCGGAGCAGGTTCATATAGTAAGATTGTATCGGGGTCTTTCTCTTTTCCATAACCGACCAGGCAGATTCTGACACGGCCAGTAACGTTCCACCCGGCGGTCCGGCGATTGCTTTCTGCGAAGCCGTCAATACGAGGTCAGCATGAAGATCATCAAATACCATCTTTGCTCCTCCAATGCCGCATACAGAGTCGCAGATTGACAGAACATTATTATTTTGACATAGCTTGACCAATGCATAGATGTCGTTCATCACCGAAGTTGAAGTATCCACGTGGGTGAATACAACGGCTTTGTAATTGCCCGACTTCAATTCTTTTTCAAACGTATCGAGGTCAATTTTCTTGCCTAGGGGAGCTTCTAGCTGTTTGACTGTGCAGGTGTGAATTTCGGCTAGCGCAGCAAAACGATGACCGAAATAGCCTGTCTCAAGTGCGAGGATTCTATCGCCCGGCTCAAACAACGACACGACTGCTGTTTCCATTCCTATTGTTCCGGATCCGGTGAGTAAGAATTGCAAGCCGCTTCTGTTTCCGAAAAGATACCTCGATAGTTCAAGACTTTCTTTGAACGCTCCATAAAACTCTGGAGAAACGTGACTTTGTTGTGGCAATGCCATCGCTGCGCGCACCCGAGAGCTGAGCGTTGTTGGTCCAGGAATCATTAGAATCTCATCAGGATTTGTCAAAATGTATCGCGAAGAGACTATCCAAGTGTGACAGAATTAAAGCTATTTTCGCCTTTAAGCAATCTAAAAAGGACCGCGAGCTGGCTCCAGGCTTGCAGGATAGAATTAATCTGGATGGTCACAAGAATATGCGAGGGTAGCCAGAGCAAGCGACAGATTCTGCGGCTAACCTCTACGGGACCAACTATACTTATGAGAGATACCGAATTTCCAGCCTCCAAACACATTTAAAATCTGAAACCCTTCGCGCCCTTCTAGGTGATATTGTACGCCAAATATCGAATCAGCAAGCATACCTGAATCAAAGGAAGTAATTCAGCTCGAACGAGCAAAGATTCAATCTGTTACAGTAGCAGGAAGAAAAGTGGCGAGATTCGAATTACAACCTGGCTGGAAATGGTCAAATGACATCAAACCGAGAGTTGGAACAGAGTGGTGCGAAGCTCCACATTTTCAATATTTGATTTCAGGAAGATTCCGTACGAAACTAAAAGATGGAACGGAGTTCGAAGCTAAGGCGGGTGACGTGTACTCAGTGCCGCCCGGACATGACGGATGGGTCGTGGGGAACGAACCTGCAGTAGGAATAGAATTTACCGCTGAAGGGATCACGCGGGAGATCTCAGGAGCTAAATCCTAGCAGCAGATCGAACTGAGCGAATCTTTATTCGATTCAAAGAATAAGCAAAATCTTCATAGCGTTCCACTCGGTGTGTCCGTGTTGGCACATCGCGAGTAGTCTTGACGGAAATCTTAACGCGAACATTAAATGAGATGATGGCTCTTCCTATGGCTCGTTTAATCCCAATCAAGGGCGCTTGCCGAAATGGTGAAAATCTTTCGCTTAATTTGGATTTCTTTTATCTTATTATATCGACATCCGATAGTATCGCTAATCAGATCTATCGAAA
>JASHSF010000113.1 GCA_030036955.1 Nitrososphaerales archaeon | reverse complement strand
TATGGGATAAAACATGGGACGGCTCTCAACCCCATTCGATTCGAGGTAATTGATCAAGGCATTTTTCCTTTTACCGTGCAGGAGAAATGTGTACATCCAAAAAACGCACTGAGCCCACTTCATTTCCGGGTGAACCGTAATCATATCACCGAGTCTTTCCTTCAAAGAGCTTGAGTAGTAATGTCCGATTTCACGGTACTTTTCCACTCTTTCGTCGAGGTTCTGGAGCTGCGCAAAGCCGATTGCGGCTTGAAGATTTGTCATTCGGTAGTTGAAGCCCGCAATGGGATGCCAGAAATGTTGTCTTCGGTCGGCCCCATGATCTCTTAAGAGTTGCATCTTCGCTCTTAAATCTGAATCATCGGTTAGGCAAATTCCTCCTTCTCCAGTAGTTACGATCTTGTTGCCGTAGAAGCTGAAACAGCTAACTCTTCCAAAGCTGCCCACCTTTCTTCCCTTGTAAAGAGCTCCGTGAGCCTCAGCACAATCTTCGATCAGAGCTAAATTTCGTGCCTCGCACAGCTCGACTATAGGTTCAACGTCTACAGGGTGACCGTACAAGTGGACGACAATGATTGCTTTGGTTTTTCTTGAGAGTCTCCTCTTGAGCGTATTCGCATCTACTCCCCAATATTCCTTGTTTGAATCAGCGAAGACAGGTTTTGCACCAGTCTGCGACACCATATTTGCGGGAGAAATGAAGGTAAGGTCCGGTACGATTACTTCGTCCCCAGGTCCGACGCCGAGCGCCGCAAGTGCCAAGTGAATCGCGGTAGTTCCATTGGAGGTTGAGACCCCGAATTTGGTCCCAACGTATCCTGCGAATCCTGCCTGGAATTTTTCAATGAACTCTCCGCTTGAGCTGATCCACCCCGAATCGAATGCTTGTAGCAAAAGCTCTCTTTCCAAGCGTCCTATTTTTGGACGTGCGAGAGGATATTGTAATTTTTGCATGATCGGCGCGCTAGTTTCTTCTCTTTGAACCATAGGTTCTACTCCCGCTGTAGAATTCATTCTCTCTCTCGATGTTGACTGAACTAGGAATATCCCACGGGAAAATCATGCCATTGAGGCAATCCTTCCACCGGCGCAGATCAGCCTCTACCATGAGCTTGACTAGATCATCAAAAGATGTCTTTGGTCTCCATCCTAGTATGTTTGCAGCTTTTGAGAAATCTCCTTGCAGAGCAGGAACGTCGAGAGGACGGAAGAGTTTCCTATCCACAATAACATGATCCTTCCAGTTGAGCCCAACAGTACCGAAAGCCGTCTCAACCAGCTCTTGAACGGAATGCTGGGCTCCACTCGCAACCACGAAATCATCCGGCTTCTCATTCTGAAGCATCTTCCACATATTTTCAACGTATTCCGGTGCGTACCCCCAGTCTCTTCTGGCCTTAAGATTTCCTAGTCTCAAGGACTTCGCAAGCCCGAGCTTTATCATTGCTGCAGCATTGCTTACTTTCCGAGTAACAAATTCTATTCCCCTCAAAGGCGATTCATGATTAAATAATATGCCATTGCAAGCAAACATACCAAAAGATTCCCTGTAAATTCGAGTTATCCAGTAACCGTAAACTTTCGCTGCCGCATAAGGACTGGCAGGATGAAATGGAGTATCTTCGTTTTGCATCGGAGCTTCTCCGTTCCCGAACATTTCGCTTGATGATGCTTGGTAAAAGCGAATATCTTTCTTCAAGAGTTTAAGGGCATCAAGTATTCTCGTTACGCTTACCCCGGTAATGTCACCTGTAGCCGAAGCTTCGTCAAATGACGCTTCGACAAAGCTTTGTGCTGCCAAATGGTAGAACTCGGTTGGATCTGCCTGTAATATGGCATTAATGAGAGATCCTGTATCCATCAGGTCACCCGGAATCAGATTAACACTATCTTGGATTCCAAGGTATTGGAGTCGCCAAAAAGAAGGGGTTGAAGTTCGCCTGAAAATTCCGTAAACTTTGTAGTTCTTCTCTAGAAGTAATTTTGCAAGGTACGCGCCGTCTTGACCAGTTATATTCCTGTGATCAAAGCTATTTTTTTCACAGTTATAACTCACCTCCAGGATGGGAATCATGCCATTGCTCCATTCCATCCCACCAGCGTTTTCTGAAAATCGGATCAGCCCTTTTCAAACGATTGCCTTCGCTCTTCGATATTCTGAACGACATTTAAGGGTGATTCTAGAGCAGTTAAAAAATTCCCAGCAATTTTCCTTCAGTCTTAGATTCAAAGACGCTTCGTCACGCTTTCATATATTGACTTTATTTTAGACACCGAGTCTTCCAATCGCAATTCCGCCTGCGCTTTTTCCTTTCCAGCTTCTCCCATCCTTACTGACAAATCAGGATTTTCATAAATTGATCTTATTGCTCTCATCAAACTTTCAACGTCCCCAAACTCAACAAGGAATCCATCAATTCCATTTCTAACAACGGAAGCAACCGAACCTATATTGGCGCCAATAACCGGTTTTCCAAGAAACCAAGATTCTGAGAAAATAAGAGGAAAGGTTTCCGCTCTCGAAGGCAGAACCACAATTTTCGACATTGAGATTATTTTGAGTTTTGTTTTTTCGTCGGCTACCCCAACATCGATTAGAGCATGTTGACTGATAAGGTAGTTGTAGTCATTCAAGTACGATCCGGTATCACCATAACCTGAAACAATCAATCTTACCTTAAGACCGAGGCGAACTAATCCGGCGGTAGCGGCCAGAACGTGTTGGAAGCCTTTGTCAAAATCTCTCCTTCCAATATAGGATATTACAAAATCATCTTCTTTCAATCCAATTTGTTGCTGAAATCTTTGAGTCGAATCGTAGTCAATCGCTGATCTTGGATCTCGGATGCCTTCATAAACAACGTAGGTCTTCTCATGGTCTACGCCTCTCTTGACTATTTCTGCCTGCTCAAATCCAGTGGAGCAAATGACTGCACTTGCGCCTCGCAACATCCCCATTAGTGATTGTCTCTCGTATGACAATAGATTAAAATGAAAAAAGGGGAAGATTATGATTGGTCGTTTGGCAATCCTGGCTGACAAGTAAGAAATCGCCGTCATTCCAGTGATTATGTTGAAAAGACCTGCCAAATCACAATTTTTCAATTCACCTACGATTTCTGCAAAATGTTGTGGAACCGAACTTGAGAGAGCTCGAGCAACGAGAGCGTAATGCCAGGTTTGGGTTCTATCTGAAAGATATAGCGTCTTGAGACCGATTGTCGAATAGTCACTTTCAGCCGTAAGGCTCTTCTTTCCGTAAATGCCATTTAAGATCGGAAGGGATTCTAATCGAGTTAGCTTTACGCCGTTCCGAATGCCATCAATGTCGGCAGAAATAACTGTTGGATTAACAGAAATTACATCTGTCGAGAAAACTGACACATCAAGCCCAGCATTACCGAGACCTTCTGAAATGGCTTGGCAATATTTCTCGGCCCCGCCGATGAACGGCCAGTAGTATTGGGAAGTATGTAAGACTCTCAACTACTCCACACCAACATGCTCTAAAATATTGCCATAAAGAATTATTCGCGTGCTTCCTGAATAGATCCCGTGCCGTAATCTAAGTTAGAAGCCTTCGGAAAGGTCTGCGTCAAAGCGGCCGAGATTTTTTGAGCAACTTCGTACTTTCGGCTTAGTTCAATGAATAGGTAGCCCAAGGAGAGACTCAATATACAAACGAAAAGTATCCATTCATATGGATACAAGAGGATGATTTGGTACTGGGGCAACGTGAAATACTGAGACATGAGATTACCAAAGCCTACAACGAAAATTGAGATGGGCACCAGGGCGAGTAGGCATCCGAAGATGAGATTCTTCAACTTTCCGGACCTGTAGGCTAGGTAAAGGAAGAGGGGCAGAGACATTAGTGTGAATCTCGGATCGAATGCCCCAATGATCAACACAAATGAGGCTAACCAGGAACCCCTTTTTGCGAGGTAGAGACTCAGTAGAATAAGTGTCAGCTCAAGAATCTTTGACTGCCCAGAATACCATTGCCAATAATACGCATAGCTACCATAGGACAAATCGAAGTAAATCTTCAGCGGGTAGTTGACGTTCACCACCGTAAATGGCTCTAAAAAAGTGAGGACCATGACTCCTCCCATTACGCCGTATTCCCACAATTTTCGGGGCGATAAAATCTTCCAAATGAGTCCAGCTATGAGCGGCAGGAGGAAAAACTGAGCGAGAGAGAAAATGAATTTCGCTTGAGCGAAGGGTAACGCAAGAAGCGGCAAGACAAAGAGCAGAAAGTAAGGAGGGTATCTGAAATCTTGTCCATAGGGGATAGGGTAGGAAGTGGAACGAAAACCCCAATGGTAAACTTGTGATGGATTGTTCAAGAGGCTGTAGGCTGCGTTATAGAATGCACTAAAATCAGACGATATCTTGACTGACCGCCCAGCAACGGGGTAATACTCGAGCCAGGGCTTTGTAGCTGAATAAACAAATATGTAAAAATTCCAAGTGATTAGAACTACGACTAGAACCAAAATAGCTACATCTTTGCGATTCATCTTAGCGAGGGCAGAAGACTTCATTGAATCATTCCCTTTTCCAGTCGGACAGAAATTGGGCCAGGAGGACAAAAAGAGTGTTTCAGATGTAATTGCAAGTAACAGAAGCAGCAGCAACTTGCGTCGAAATAACTTGGAACAAGAACGAATTGTAATAGTTCTGGACCACTTTGAAAGAGAGACAATGAGTAATGAACAACTCCGGATTCCAGCCGAACTGAATCGCGCGAGAACCCACGAAGATGTAGCTTACATTAAGGGTCTTTAGGAGGGAGACTGTAGTCTGGTTTACAATGCCATGAGCCAAAAGCGTGAAGACCCTCTGATATTGCAGACTAGGATATGTGATTCCCGTAAATGTCCCCAGTGCCGTCTTGTTGGCAATTGACTGGACATACTGTCCAGCGTCGTATGGATTCACCAAAACAACTGCGTTGTCTGGGATCCCGGTGCGCATCCATTTCAACAGCTGATAATCACTATTCGAAGTGACAGCGTAAACCCCGTAATTTCCCGTGAGCCACTGCTCGCCAAAAGGAACAATGACTAAATTTGCAACAATCAATGCCGAGAAAACGATTACCGCGACGTATTTCCTATGCTTCGGGCGAAGTATTTTTCCTTGGGCTGCAAGCAAAAGTAAAACGTAGATAGGAACTGCCGCAATAAACGGTGTAAGAATTGTTCCAGCTATTGCTGTTGCTTTATTGAGCTCCGTTGTTAGTATAGAAAATGACCCTGAAGCGTAATAAAATAATCCTACTGGATTATCCGCCCCCCAGATCAATATTGTGATGAGAGCTCCGAGAACGTAGTATAGTAGGTTTCTCGGAAGCGACAAATGATTCCGCGAAAAAATCGCGAGCACCATCACGCCAGACCCTATTATTACAAGGACCGTCAAGAGCACAGTCGAACCTGGATAGTGAACCTGAACGGGCCACGCTACCCAGTTGTAAATCGCCTGCGATATTGCCTGAATTGAAGTCATGTACTTGTATGGGAACCACTGTTTACCTGCTACAAGGGCGGCATTGAACGCAGCTGAACTTGATTCATTCACCAAATATGGAGTGTTATAGTTTGAAACGACGACGTATCTGAAAATCCAGATTCCGAAAAGAGGCAGAGATGCAACGATTAGAATGGATATGGATTGCAACTGTCGCAAAAATTGCTTATGCTCTAAAAGCATCACAAGAAACAAAATGATGAACAGAAGAGCAAACAACGGGGCGTAAGTGCTTGCCAAATATCCGAGCAGTATGCCGGGTAGCACAAACATAAGCTGGTCTCGAGGCATTCGAAGGCTATCCGCATTTACAAATTTTTGAAAAATGAGAGCGAGTGACACAAAAAATATTGTAAATCCCCAAGGAATAATCTGGCCACCCCAGGTTATTGCGATCGGATACACAGAGATGATTAGCAAAATGAGTACTAAAATTAGGGCGAACTGCTTTGAAACCAGTACCTTTCCTAGGCAATACACAGCCAGAAGAATGGTCGCATTAAAGAACGCCAGCTCATAAAAGGTGACAAGCTCGGGCGGAAGCCCACTAATCATTGAAAAGTAAGCAAGAACTGCATGAAGCCCCTGAGGAAATTGAAGAACAGAGCCAGAAAAAACGCTCTGCGGTATACCTCCTACTCGTATGATCGAATAAACGAAAAGAGTGTGAAGGGCTGAATCAGTTACCGAACCGAGTATGTATCCTTGCATTGGAACGATTCTGAAAATTAATCCAAGGAAGAAGGCTCCCAGAGCAGCCCAAGAATATTTAGAAATATTATTCAAATTTGGTTGATCGCGAAATAACACTGCAATGTTCAGGGCTACGAAAATCAGTGTCAGGATCCATGAACTTGCATAGGTAAACGCCCCAAAGGGAGTTGCGATCAAACACCAGGAATATACGACAGCTCCGCCCACCACAAACTCAATGGGCAAACGCTCAACTGGATCAAAGGCTTCCAACAGGGAATTGACTGTAGGAAACCTCCTAAGGATAACAAGCGTAGGATGGCCAATGATGTAGAGGAGACCAAGGTAGAGAAGACTATAGAACAGAATCTCCTCCCAAATCAATCTGTTCCGCCAAAAATCTAACCCAATGCGGTCATTTTAACTCTTCCAATACTAAGATTCTAAAACCCGAGATCTAAGAACTCCAAGCATTTGTTCCAATGGAACAGACACGGTTGTATTGAAAGTAATTTTAGATGGTTCAAACAGAAATTTGAGTTTTTGTTCTCTAAACCAGTCCGCGCATATCGCCACTTTACGGCGACAGAACGTTCAACGAACTATCTTCAAGTCAAGTCTAATTAGCTGCGCGATGAATAAATAACTTAGCTCTCATGCTGACACTGATCGATCCTAACAAATCATAGTCGCGTACCCGCTGGACACCGGATATCAATTGATGGGTTCTAAAAAAATTCTAGTTCTAGATGCTTACAGACCTCCGGCTTTGACCGTTATGAGATCGCTTTTTAGGGCTGGATACACTGTCCACGCAGCTGCGCCCTGGGATACTCGAAATTACAATTTATTTTCGAGATATCTCAATAAGAGAATTGTCTATACTTCGCAACAAGAAGATCCCTCGGCATTTCAAGACTTTGTCTTAAGGATGTCCGATCTTTACGATGTTATTCTCCCCATCGCTGAGGATAGTGAGCTCATCCTTTCAAGGATTCGATACCTACTGAATCCACGATGTTTGGTGCCGATTCCAGACTCGCATTCTCTCGAGATTGCTATGGACAAGGGGTTGACTATGTCATTTGCCGAAAGCTGTGGAATTCCGATTCCAAAAACAGTAATTCCCGAAGACGTGAGTAAAATCGAGGGACTCGGGATCAATTTTCCGGCAATAGTAAAGCTCGCTAGTGAAACCAACGTCCCAGTTTTTCCAAGATATGAAATCGTAAACGATTACGAAGCCTTATCAAAGGCTTACAATTTCTTTGCAAAATTTGGCACTCCGTTGATACAAGAGTATGTCGAAGGCAATGGAGTCGGCGCATTCTATCTCTTCAACAGTCACTCTGAAGCTGTAGGAGCTATTACCCATCGAAGAATTGTGCAATATCCAATCCAAGGAGGATTCAGCGCCATAGCCCAGTCCACACTTGATCGAGAAGCCCTAGAGTATTCAATGAAGATACTAAGAGCCCTTGATTGGAAGGGCGTAGCGATGGTCGAGTTTAGGAGGACGGGAGACGGTTCTTTGAAATTGATGGAAATCAATCCCCGCTTTTGGGGGTCGATCTCCCTCGCAGTATTTTCCGGGATCAATTTTCCAAGATTGCTTATTGAAATGTATGATTCACAAGTCCTTGAAGAAAATTGGAAATTCCCAAGTTACACTAAAAGAAATATGGTTAGGGCCTCTGTACTCGCGAAGGCGATCAAGCAATCGCTTGCCGAAGGCAGAACGGATGTTGTCAGGACAGCTGTGAAAACTATTCTTCAAGAATCAAGTATTACAGACTTTGAAGACATCGGCAAAGACATGGGACCTCTCTTCGCACAAGTTTACATTGCTGCTAAGGATAACTTGGAAACAAGGCTTGCAAAGGTAAGGAAGAAATTCTATCTGACAATTCATCAGCCAAATTTTAGTCTAATAACAAACCAACTCGCAGTCGGAGGACTGAATTCAGTTTCGACAATATCAAAATCAGGCTTTGGATTTATTGTCGATTTGAGAGAGGCTAACACCGGCGCTGAGGAAGGAGCAGCTAAGAGAACTTCAATTGATTACCTCAATGTTCCGACCTCAGATAATCATACTCCATCGCAAAAAGATTTGGAATTGATCTCAGCTAGAATCGATTTAGAAATCGCGAGTGGCAAGAAGGTGATCATCCATTGTGAGGAAGGAAGGGGTCGAGCGCCGAGCGTCGCCTGCGCGTATTTAATGAGTAAAGGGCTTTCTTTCTGGAAAGCCTCGGACTTGATTAAGTCAAAAAGGGCGTTGGTCAACTTTTCAACTGACCAGCTATCTTCCCTTGAAGAATTCTCACGGAAGGCGAGAGAGAAACGAGGATAATTCAAACTGCCCAAAGGAGATTCAGGACTGCAAATTTCAAGAGAGTACGAGAGCACTAAGATTGAATTTTTCGCATAAGAAACAAAATTCCCCCCGGTTCAGAGTTTGTCTGAGCAAGATCAATTCGATCCATGAAATGGGCGAGAAACAGTTCTATGACGGCGTTTGTCCCCACTGGTATTACTCTATGTATCCATCTTTCAGAGTCCCAGGCAAGGGACTCCCCGAGCTGCCGTCTCAGGACGCAGCTGCGCGGTACGCATCTTATTCGGGCGTCCTCCACAGAATAGAATCTTTCAAAGAACCCCTTGTTGCGATCTACTCCCAATGCGCGGAATAGCGGCGTGATCAGAGGAGAAAGACGCTGCGCGAACGTAGGGATGCCCGCATAGTCATTTTGGACTTCTATGGTTTCATTTCGTCGAGAACCAGGCACTGTTACAATCATGCTACCGTCGCTACACAGCGTTCTTGCAATCTCTGTACAGGCTTTTGAATCTCCTGAGTCACGAATGTGCTCTAATGAAGAGATTGCAGTTCCCATGTCAAAGGTCTTCTCTCTGAACGGTAGAAATCGGGCATCGGCGACTAGTCCCTGAAACTTGCCGTTTGAATGCCCCATCTGCCACTTCATCGCGTCCCGATCCAGATCCAATCCCACCAGTTCATATCCCAAAGAGCAGAGGATGGTAGGAAGCAGGGAGTGTCCCGATCCGACGTCAAGCACCTTTGAGCCTGCTTGTGGAAGATTGGACAAAACGAACGAGAACTCGAAGTATTCATAGCGGCTAACTCCAGTCCAGACAAAAAGTGACTTTACCCCCCACAGTTTGTAGTTTGAAGCTAGGATAAAGCCGAAATGAGGCTTCCAAGTGCTTTGCAATTTGCTCTAATCCGATGGAGAGTCTCTTTATTGAAAGAGGAGAATTTGTAGACTTACCCTCAGACGAAAATCAGCACAGATTCTGTATTTTCGTGAAGCGCGGGTTTTGACGACCATATGGTAGACGCGAAATCAACCATAACCGAAGGCTTCTAATCGTTTATGAATGATATCTTCTTCTTCTTTTGTGAGGATTTCGTCTGGAGCAAGCTCCACTGCAGCACTTTGCTCCAGTCCGTCTATATGTATTTCAAGCCAAGGAATCTCGGTAAGTGCTTCCATGCGATAGAAACCGCATGGATGGCCGCAGAGCTCTTCTTCGCCCAGAAGGTCGCCATGGTCTGAAGTTATGACGATCTTGCCCTGCAGATGACTCAACAGGTCGGCAACAGATTGGAGAACTGTTTGCAAATTTTGCTCGTAACACTGTCTTAATTTGGCGAAACCGATTTGTTTTGCAACGAATTCCTCATCATTTGGGGCGATCTTGTTTGCAAGCTTAACTCCAATATTAGTTCCGAGAATATGGGTACAGAGATTGCGAACAACCCAGATAAACTTGTGTTCAAAATGGCCTCTAACCTTCACACCCGCGCTTGCGAAATAGGGATAGTGAGGTTGCATGTAATGGATGATGAATTTCTTATCATTATTTTGAGCAATCGCCCTAATTACTGATTTGTTTACCTCATCAGGATGAACTGTGCCAAACTTCTCACTCCAACCACTTTTCCAAACTTCAATCACTTTGAAAAAGTGCTGCGATGCCGTGAATTTTAGCTTGCTATCGCTCGTCGGAGAATTGTTCACATTCGCATTTGCAGATACGTAGACGCAATTATCGTAGTAGTCTTTGAAAACTTTCACAAGCCAGTCACGAGTGCATGTAGCTGGCGATATGCGCTTGTAGAGATTCCCTTGAATATTGAGTGAGTAAAATTTCTCAAAGTAATCATACCTGCAAGCATCTAGGATGATCAGATAATCCCAGGTTTCCTCCATGGGAAAGGCAACCGGATCGACTTTTGAGAGACTTCTTGGAGACTCTGAGGCTGGATAACCTGCTTGGACCAAACTCAATTCGACCTGGGAAGCTCAATAAGAATGCTACCCTGACACCAAGGGTTAGGGGTCATCCATGTTCCGAACTATTTGTACCTTTATGATCTTCGATGAATTAATCTCAAGCATAGACTGACGAGTCGTTAAACCATCGAATTTACAAATCAAAAACTATACTGTCTGTTGATCTAAGTCTATCATTTTGTGATCAGGATTCTCAAAATATCATGCACCCAAAACTGTCTTCCATGACGGCCTTTGTTTGCTTGGATCTTACTTCAGAGATTCCTGAAGAAACGCAACAACCGCAGTCGAACAAGTACAACAGGGAGTACCCCGTCAATGGACGGATTCGGAATCGGTTTTCAATTGAATCTAGAAGAGCTGTTTCGTCGACTTTAAAATCCGCCACATGTGATTACTTCTGTGAGTGCGGAATGAAACTACAGCCATTGATCTTGCAAGAGATTCCACCATAATCGCTAAAACAAAGTATTGAGGCTTTGTCCTGTTGTAGTTCCGATTGAGCAAGCGCAGTAGATTCCCAATCTTCATTGTACTAACCCTGTAGCCATACCGGGCTCGCAGTTGAAGATGGCCTTCATAAACTCTTTTTCTCTGCTCTAAAAATTCGTACCAAGTATCGGGCCCTCGATTCAAAACTGAGGCATCCCGAACATAATTGAACTTAAATCCGAGCTGGCTGACCTTCATCTCGATAAAGGCCTCGTCCGCGATAATATCTGAGTCCATAAAATCAACGGCATCTCTCCGGAAAGCGATCACTTCCCCGAACTTGGGTTCGATTCTCGAAGCAGCGTCGTGCAACTGCCAGATGAACCGTACTACATTGCCACAAACAGAATGCAGACCGTTGACAGGCATTACCCTGCATCCTGTCATTCCGACCCGCTCATCCTCGAACGGTTGGAGGATCCTATCAATGCAGTTTCCCACCGGCAGCACATCAGCGCTGATCATTACAATAATATCTGCCTTGCTTTTCGCAAGAAATTCCTTTACGGCGTTAGCCTTACCCCTTCTTTCTTTCTCTGAAATTAGACAGATTCTCTTGTCCTTCCTTGCCATTGCTGCCACAAGATCATCGGTGCCATCTCCACTACCTGATGACACAACAAAAATACGATCTAGGCTATACCTGTGAGTAATTGCGGACGCGGTGGTTTGCAGCAATCGTCCGATATTGCTCGCTTCATTGTGAGCACAAATTGCCACGTCAAAAGTAGTTGTTCGTAAACTCTGCAATTCTAGTCAATCCTTCGGGTTTCAGGGAGTTCTATGTGCTAGCTTCCATGTTTAGGCGAAACAAATACTCGGATATTCGATTTTCATGAATTCCGCATATTTATACGTGCTTCACAAACCTGTACGTCGAGAGGTTTACGTTTGTCTTGAGATTGCGTCTAATTAAGATAGTTCCGAAGATTGTCCTCTGAAGTGTTCAAGAGGACAAATCTAGAGATTATGATAATTTTTCCATAAAGTTGCTGTGGATGCCTAAAACTGATCGGCTCAAGATTTTTGTATATCTTTTTAGAACACCACACATCAGCTTTTTGGAGTTCAAGCTATTGAAGGCTCGACCGCTCGACCCGCGCTCCGGAAGTGACTTCCGCCCTTAAGGACGCTTGACAACTCTAGGGCGCGAAACGTAGTAAAAGTTGCTTCGGTACATTTAGCTACGAGAAGCAGCTGCTTTTCCTAGACTATTTTTCAGTTCGGGTCCAAGCTATTTTTCGCCTAAAAATAACTTTGAGAAATGCGACTGAAGAAACGAAGGAACCGAGAAGCCAGTAAAAGTATATTGCAGGCATCAATTTCCAGGAATTTCTTTCACCTTCAAATTTAACTGCCGCGAATGTTGAGACAAGCGAGAATATAGTATACGCAGCTATCGTGTAAGGGGTTAGAGAAATAATCTGAATAGTGTTTATTTTGGCTAGAATTGCGATAGCTCCCAAACTTAGAATCATGAATCCGAGTACTCCGCTGAGTGGTCCTGCCAGGAGCAACTCCCCATCTATAGCCTGCAAGCTGAATTTTCGGAGTAGGTTTCCGTGCCTGAACAAAGATTGGAAGTACCCACCGTACCACCTCAATCTTTGGCGATAAAAGCTTCTGAGTCTGCTGACTGTGAGCTCCTTACATTTGATTTCAGGATGATATTCGAATTTGTACCCCTTGAGCCACATCTGCAGCGACAATTCGACGTCCTCGGCGAGAGCATTCCTATCCCATCCACCGCTTTCCTTTAGGGCAGTATGTCTAACAAAGCTCAAGTTCCCAGTGCAAGGTACGAAAAGGTTAAGTCTTGCTCTTCCCTTTAGTGAGAAACGATTCCACACATCGTGCTCGTACGAAGTGAGCTTGGCTATCAGGCTCTGATTCTTATTCCTTACAGAAGACTCGCCTTGAATTGCGATCACATCAGGTTCGAAGGCTCGAGCTACCGAACGAAGCAGATTATTTTCAACAGAAGAATCTGCATCGATTTGTCCGATTATTTCTCCCGTGGCAAGCGCGAGCGCACGATTCAAAGCGGCAGGTTTGCCGATTGATTTTTCGCTCATGACGAGCTTTATTCTTCCGGGATACTTTGCTACCCATTCCGAGGCAATTTGCCTCGTTGTGTCAGTGCTACCATCTTCCGAGACAATTACTTCGTACTTGTCCTGAGGGTAATCTTGCTGAACCAGCTGAGCTAATACTTGTGAGATGTAAGCTCCCTCATTTTTGGCGGCAAGCAGAATGCTAATTGATGGGAGCAAAGCCGACTTTCTTTGCTTTGGTCTAAAAGAAAAACCAGCAAAGAAAAGAATGCCGTTATAGGCTACGAGCAGTGTGGCGATTACAATTAGAATGGAAAATAGCAGTCCGAATGCAAAACTAAACATTCTAAGAGCACGACTAGCCTCTCTTTCCGATGAGTTCCCTGTAACCGAATTAATTAAGTGTAGCTAATACCTAAGGAAGTCGCACTCTTAAACCATTTCAATAGAGCTGCGGATCTGCTAATGGAAACGTTTTCTGTATCTCGAATCTTTCCGTTTGAGAATCTATCGAAAATTTGACTTTGGAGATTTTATCGCACAAATCTCTTTTGAGCTTATTAGAGCAAGTCGATCTACCGATACGCGGGCAGCTATTCTGAGTATTTATAGTTCGCTTTGCCCGTTTTTGTTTCATTCACGAGGAAAACCTGCTGAAGACTTGCTGGCCAAATGTTGGTGGACAAGAATTGTTAATCTATCATTTCGCTCAATGCATTCCAGAATGCGATTATCTCTACCCATTATTGAAACAACATGAGTCTATGGAAATTGTGTCATTATGCAATTGTGGATTAAGATTGCAATTTCTCTGATTCCCATTTCTTCTGTTCGACTGGTAAAATGAAGATCTATGACATATGCCAAGAAATCGAAAGTACAGCTTAGAAATTTCTTGGAACGGTATCCCAGAATTCGCCTTGCAGTTAAATGCCTTGAAGGTAATATTCGAACCTGGGTAAGCCGACTCGAAAGCGACCAAGGGCTCAACATCACGTCAAATTATCTCAAGCAAAATTATGGCGCCATATTCATAGTTGGCTTCATTCTCTTGATGGTGTTCGGAATAATTGAACTAAATTTGGGAGACAGCTCGCTAGCAATTGGAATCACCGTGTACGCGGTAGTATTGCTCGCACTCGGAATAGTTTTGCAAGCTTTTTCGTATTTTTGGCCCGGCTTCGAAAAGCGCCATCAGAAGAGCTTTGAAAATACTTTTCGAAAAATACACGACTATCTGCGATCATCTAGAGTGGGGAGATCCAAGAATGAAAATTAAGTCGTATTTGTATGCCGAGTCATATTTGAGCAATTCCTGCACCTTGATATTTATTCAATCTCGTTCTGATCAAACTTTGTAAAGTGAGAATGCACCAATTGTTATTACAGTTGAAAAATTCGGCGGAATCGAGTATACTCCATACCATCCAGTTGGGTAGGTCCACCACACCGTGTAACCTCTTCCGAGCGAAGCGATAGAAGAAAAATTTGATTCGCTATCGACAAGACCGACGTAATTCAACCGGATGGAATTGGGGTTTGAAACGAGGAGGCCCAATCCATAGAATTGAGCTGCTAGGTAAACAGTTGAATTGTATGACAAAGTATGCAACGAGGCATTAAGGACGGACATCAGATCACGTTCTTGGGAAATTGGAATCGTACTCTGCAAGTACCCTAGAGATATATCCCCGGCATATCGCGTTGCAATAACAGAATATGGGTTAGGCGCAAGCGGAGATGAAATGGCATATGCGACGGAAAGCGAAACTAGAATCAAAACGATCACTCCGCACAAATAGGTTACTTGTCGATTTGAGATGAAGGATTTCTGGGAGAGCCCCCTGCTCGAATTGACTTTGCTATAGACTTGAAGAGTCGTACCTAAGAATATAGACAGCGGGAAACCCATCAACCAGTAGAGCCAGATGATCGGCTCGAATACGAGGTTCCTCCCTGCAAAGGGTACGGCGATTCCCAGTAACAGGATTGCGAAGAACCAAATTAGATGATAGTCGATCTTTGGGCTCCTTAATACGAAGGGCAAGAGCAGCAGAAACGGCCAAGCGCAGTAAATCAGGAAGACAATTCCATTGATGCTGGAACTCAAGCCTATAGAAGCCGCCACCAAATTCGAAGTCAAACCGTGATTTGGGATCGTTCGAATGACAAGAAGCTGAGCGACTCCAAGAAATAGGGCGACAATCGCGGTCCAAGGTAAAGGGGTTCTAAAAGTTCGAAACAAGCCGCCTCTAGCATTTGTTTTGTAGTTCTTGAACAAAGTAATAATTGTGAGCGCTGCTAAAGTGATCACGAGAAAAACAGCGGGTTCGGCGTTTGAAAAAAAGACAAGAATTGAAAGCGGTATGGCCGCCCACCCCAGATACTTCTTTCCAGAAGACATGCAAAGAAAAACAAGAAGAACAAAAATTAAGCCGAGGTCGATTCGATATTGATCCCAAAGTAACCGCATTGTTAGGAGATTGAATGTAAAAACTATCGAAGTGACAAAAGCGAATCTTGGTTCGAGTTTAGAGACTGTTAGGGCATAGGCGTAGATTTCAAGCGCAAGGATGGCACTTATTCCAACTGCGAAAAAATTCAACACTGAAAATGCCGAAGGATAAAGATGGAAAAAGAATGAAAGGAGGACTGCGTGAAGATCCTGTTGGCCGAAAATCAAGTAGAAATTTGGAAGAGGCTTTATCATCTGAATTATGTAGGTGGCAGTGGTGTCGTACCCTATAGGGAACGGCCAAGACAACACCACGGGTAATAGTCTGAAGAGACCCCCAATTGCCGTAGATATCAGAGGAAGAAGAAAATTGCTTCGTTTTCCAAGCCAGCTCGCGCGGCTTGATGAATGAGCGGAGGCCATCATCGGCAACGCACTCTCCCTGGCGCACATTTTTCTTCCCAACCAAAAAATTTCAATCGCGGGATTACTTACCTCGAAGCGGGTGATTTAAGCTACCAAAGTGACGGTGTTTAGGGATAACTTCTTACTGCCTGAGGTTCTCAGGTTTGGAAAGGTTACTTTGAGTGTAACTTGTTCCCTTCCAAGTAAGAGGTTTCGATGTGAATACCTTTTTTGAGGTCGATATTATTGCACTGATGTAAAGAACAAATCCCATTGGATAAAGAATAGGGTATGGGCCTATGCTTCCTGTAATTTGTCGCAGTTCTGATGACACAACAAGGAGAACAAAAATCACGCTTAAGATGCTCGCAAGGAACCCTGACAATAAGAAAATGAAAACCGGTGTCCACGTAACGAGTGGGTGCGCTGATACGAACGCGATGATGAATGTGATGGGATAAAGACCAAGGAAAAACATCAAAATCGAGTTTAGGACAGAACTCGGGCCATACGACCTGATCGAGTCCGAAAAGATTCGTTCTACGCCCTGATATATGGCTCTGAAACTTGTCTCCCATTCTGTCGTTACAAGTCCGCTTCCCTTTTCGATGTAAAGCTTGTACCCGCTCGACTTCGCATTCTCTCCTATGGCTGCGTCCTCGACGAGAGTACCTCTGACTCTTTCGTGCCCGCCAATTGCTTTGTACACAGATCGCCTAACTAAAACGAATGTTCCGAAAACATAAGCCCGCTTGTTCGATAGATCATTTACCTTTATCATGGGATAGAGGAGGTTAATCGTGCTCGAGATCAGCGGCACAATAGCACGAGGCCATATCCCTCGGAGTTCGATCCTCGGTGAAATTGAGTACATGTCGAAGCCGTTGTTTTCAAAACGATTCATAGCGAAGTCAAGTGCTCTAGAATCGAATCTCGAATCGGCGTCAACAAAAAGCACGATTTCGCCCTTGGAATTGTTAAATCCGATCTGACACGGCCAGCTCTTTCCCAGCCAATTCGCAGGCTTGGCGCCTGCCTCTATGGCTTTGATCCGCGAATCGGTTGTCACGAGCCTTCTCGCGATTTCCAATGTGTCATCCACCGAACTGTCGTCGACTAAAATGATCTCAAGGTTTGGATAGGTCTGAGTTCTCAGAGACAGAACACATTTTTCTAGTAACTGACTTTCATTCTTCGCCGTAATTATTACCGAGATTAAGGGCAAATCTTGGATTTTCTTGGATCCAGTCTCACTGGCATCGATGGAGGAAACGATATCCGGAGCTCTTCGCTCAGTAATTAACAGATACACGAGAATGAAGGCAGTCCCAACCATTGACATAACTGCAAGAATTGAGGTTAGGATGATGAGAACTTGGTAAAGTATCAACACAAGACCTGTTAGACGGCATTTCCGTAGACTTTTGGATTATCAGCTTAACGACTTCGCTTGAATAATCTCCTTGAGAGATTGTACGAGAGAGGGCAAAGAATCAGTACAAGCTCCTGCAGGAATAAAAGTGGCCCCAAGACTTTACAGAAAGAACGTGGCAATCCCAAAACTCAGTCCCCAAATATTGAATCTGGTATGGCCATGAATTTTCTCTGGCCATTTTGGCTCACAGGAGCGCTACATCACGGTCCATTGGTAACAATGCTTTTTAAAGCCAAATACCCGCTGGACCTCTATGTTTTCCAGCCGAACTTCTAAGATGAAAAAAGCGATTAGCCGAGGAGCCATGATCGGTATAGTCGTAGTCGTGATTATAATTATCGCCGTTGGTGGCTATCTAGCTGTCTTGGCAACTCGCAGCTCAACCACATCAACAACATCGTCGACGACCAGTACAAGCTCATCCAGCAGCACATCAGTAACAACAACTTCAACAACGTCTTCTTCAAGCACAACAAGCACTAGTGTACCTGCTTATCCATTGTCGCAGGCATGCGTTCCATTGACCACACCAATTACGGAATCGACGAGCACATACACTCCTGGATCAGGTGAACCTACGGGACCCTCGAGCACGAGTCAACTCGTTGATGAGTCCCCCGCTGCAGCCTACGATTCGCTAGATCCTGCCAAAGGGTTCTTTGTTACAGATGGATACTTTGCTAACGTATTCCAAAGCTTAGTGGAATATGATCCTTACAACTCTACTCTACTCGTTCCAGCATTGGCAACAAGTTGCACAGTTGGCGGTGGACCGCTCTACAGTGGCTCTCCGAACGACTTCACCCAGTGGAACTTTACCATGAGAGCTAACACTTGGTTCTCGAACAAAGATCCAATTAACGCGTACGTAGCATGGTTCAGTTTTGTTCGAGAAGTCTTCGCGAACAATCCAGATGGAGTAGGATATTCCAACTACGCTGAAATCACTATCAATACCACGAATCCATTGGACGTTACTCCTCAGGATAACGTGCTTCCAGATGGACTGCAAAACGCTCTAGCCAATGCAGGATTGTGCACTGTTTCGACCACAAACGATGGTTCCTGCGTAACCGCTCTGAATGCAATGTTATCTAGCTTTAATCCAACCAGCCTAACTGCTGCCCAGCTCAAAGTGGTGTCTTATCCCGACCAAGCCTACGTAGCATCGAGCGCCACTCAATTCACAATCAACTCAATCCAGCCATATGCTCTGATGTTGCTCATTCTCCCAGCTCAGTGGGGAGCACTCGTAGACCCAACATTTCTGGATAGCCAGACTGCGTGTGCAGGTGCTCCTTGCCAGCCGCTTAATCCCGCGGGCGTTGAGCAGTGGAACAACACTGACAATACTTATGTTGATACAAACGGCATGCCTGGAAGCGGCCCTTACACGTACGGTAGCCACGCAGTTGGAAACACCCAGCTGGTTCTAAATGCAAATTCAAACTACTGGGCCGCAGGTGTATCCGGTCTCGCACCGAACATCCAACCAGCGAAGATTGCATCAATCGAAATGGAATTCGGTGAGCTGCCGAGCACGTACATTGCAGACTTCTCTTCCAACAATGCGCAAATAATTTCACCGACGGCAAACGAGTTCGCTAGCTTCTGGTCTTCCGAGCACTCTTCGTATCCAGGAGTATCATTCAACGCCATATTCCAGGGACACGGATATCCGCTGTGTGACCTTGCCAATGGTATAAACACCCAATACGCAGGGCCCAGTACGGGCTTTGGTTACTCGCCTGTAAACGAACAGAATGTCCGGCAGGCACTCGTAAACGCGGTAAACTACACGGAAATCCTTGACGAGCTTTATTCCGCCACAAATCCAACAAATAGCTCTCTGCTCACGCTCGGTGAACTGTTCATTCCGCCAGTACCACCAGGGTGGGGACCACTTGACAACCCAGAAAACATTCCACTCTATCCATTCAACATCACCCTAGCACAGCAGGAAATTGCAGCGGCAGGCACCGCCGACAGCTTCTACGTGACACTATCCAACGGAACGAAGCTCGGCGATACGAGCGGAACGCACTTCAGCACAATCGACTATGCGTTTATACTGCCAGAGACTACGTTCCAGGAAACACTGATAGAAATATTCAACGCAGGTCTGGCCAACATAGGGTTGACCATAACTCCCTTGGGACTCACAGAAGCGCAGTTCGAAGCAGACACGGTTTCCCCAACTACCACTCCACCAATTGTTGGTGTAGGATGGTGCGCCGACTGGGCAGATCCAATCTACCAACAGTTCTTCGACATGGGCACAACCGTTACTCACCAGCCCAACTGGGTCAACAACGCGACACTGAACACGCTCTTGGATGAGATTCCATTCGAGACAAACGCAACACTACAGCTACAGCAAACTGTACAGGCGTACAGGATATTCACGCAGCTGGCCACAATAATACAGATGCCTAACTCAGAAACCTACTACATGGTGCAGCCGTACGTGCAGAATGTCGTATACTCGCCGTTCCAGTTCGCCATCTACTACGACATGATATCGTATTCCTAGACTAAGAGGGTCTAGGACCCCCCCTTCTCTTTTTCAAATGCCCTATAACGTTCTGGCTACGTGGAAACCAATTTCCCCTCTCTTAAAGGGTAACAATATTCATAAGATAGGGGATATTGTTATCAAACTTCAGGGTTAGACATGGTATCCAACATCGTTCTATACCTCATTCGCAGATCCATTAATGCGATTGTCACGATTGTGTTACTTTTGGCACTAGTCTTCATCCTGCTTCATACCATAATTCGAACCCCCCAGGGTTTGGCAAGGGTAATTTGCGGAAATCCTCATTGCTCTCCCGGAGCTATAGCTCTTATAATAAAAAATAACGGCTTAGCCAATCCACTCTACATTCAATTTTTCTCGTACGTCAGTCAACTGTTCCACGGGAATCTGGGAATCGACACTTTCTACGTCGGTCGGCCCGAGCTTTCAGTTATCCAAGCATTTCTCCCAATAACTCTCGAACTCGTCGTCTTGGGAAGCGCCGTCGGCATTCTGATGGGAATTTACACCGGAACCGTAGCCGCGGCGAATAGAAACAAGGTGCAGGATTACGGAATAAAGGCAATATATCTGACGGCTTGGTCCGCTCCGCTGTTTCTTGTGTGCTTTATCTTTCAGCTAATATTCGCTTACTGGCTCAAACTGTTGCCTGCTCATGGCATTGCGAATGCTTTCCTGCCCGTTCCCAAGACGTACACTGGATTTCCGTTTATAGATGGCTTACTTTCTCAAGATTGGACGTACGCTTACAGCGTTGCCCAGCATTTAGTACTCCCCACGCTTGCACTTGCAGTTGCAAGTTTCGGAATTACCACTAGATTGACCAGAGCAAGTATGATTGATGCCCTAGATCGTGACTACGTTAAGCTCGCCTATATGAAAGGACTGAGCAAGGGGAAGGTCGTCTGGGGCACCGCATTTAGAAATGCCGTTATACCCATTATCACGCTCATTGCTCTTACCTTCGCATTCTCTGTTGGAGGGGCCGTTATCGTTGAAGACGTTTTTGCCTACTATGGTATGGGCTACTTTACCGTGCAGGCAATATACTTCTCCGATTATCCAGCGATACTTGCCTTGGTTTTGATCACGGGGTTGGCTGTGATACTCGCGAATCTCATTGCCGACCTGTTATATGCAGCTGCTGATCCGCGTGTGAGGTTGACCTGAGAATGGGTTTACAATCGATAATAGAACATGTAATGAGGCGACCGATACGGCCGGTACAGGCCACCGTAACCACGGAAGTAACTACCGGTGCGGCTACCGAGACGAAAGAAAGAGTCGCGACCGCGGGATGGAGATTCTATCTCGGATTCTTCATGAAGGACAAACCAGCATTCATTGGCCTGATTATAATTGCTGTTTTTCTTGTGTGGGGGGCACTCGAAGCGTTCATGCAGGAGTTGCAAGCCATATACCCGTTCGGCACGCTCTTCGGGCAGCCGTACGGTTGGGCGTTGCTTCCTTCTAATCCATTCGCTCTAAATTTCGCTCCCAATTACGTGCTCCAGCCGCCTTCCTTTGCTCATTTTCCCAACTTTCTGTTTGGCACGAATTCTGACGGGCAGAGCATACTTGCGCGATTGATGTACGCGACACCACACGACGTTGAGGCCCCAATAGTAGTCGTTGGAAGTGCATTGATCATAGGAATGTTCCTGGGCACGGCGGCGGGATACCTTGGCGGATGGGTGGATGAAGCGATCATGAGATTTACTGATGCTTTCCTCGCTCTACCTGCCCTAATTCTTGCCATAGCCGTCGGTGTCCTGCTCGGAGGAGGTTTTACGTCCGTGCTCATTGCTCTGATGATTGTTTGGTGGCCGACCTACGCTAGATTCTTCCGCGCTCAAGCGCTTACGATAAGGGAAAGAGGTTACGTGGAATCATCAAAGCTGAGCGGCGCGGGTTCCTTCAGGGTCCTGATCAAGCACATCATTCCCAACTCGGTAGATCCGATCATTGCTTATGTGACACTCGACCTGGGGACTGTTATCTTGTTTCTAGCAGCTCTCGCATTCATAGGCGTTGGAGTATCCCTTTACCCTGAGTGGGGTTCCGAGTCCAACTTTGGCCTAGATCAATTTCCTACCTACTGGTGGTGGTCCATAATTCCGGGAGTTGTCATCGGAGTAGTTGTGGTTGGTTTTACTCTCATCGGCGACAGGTTGCAAGACCTGATCAGCGGACGGATGACCTACTAGCTTTGGAGGTTTCCGATCCTGACGCTATTGTAAATGTTGAAGGCCTTTCAATCACATACCGAACTGTATACGGAAACCTTCAAGCCCTAAACACCGTAGACTTGAAGATAAAGCGCGGTGAAAGCGTCGCCATTGTGGGCGAGAGTGGCAGCGGCAAATCGACGCTCGGACTCGCAATTGTCAAGCTTTTAGCTCCCAATGCTTATTACACGAAGGGCCGTTTGCTGCTTGACGGCCGCGACATTACAAAACTCAGCAACAGGCAGGTGAGTCTTCTAAGAGGTTCGACGGCTTTTATGATATTTCAGGATCCCCTGAACACTCTGAATCCCGTCAAGAGGGTTGACGTACAGATGCTCGAAGCGATCCGGTCGAGGCTAAAGCAGAAGGGGGAGACGTTTAACGAAGAAGCGGCCTATCAGGAAGCGATCGACAAGCTGAAAGACGTCAGGATGCCCGATGCCGATTCGATCATCAGGAGGTACCCGCATCAGCTCTCTGGCGGTCAAATCCAGCGAGTCGTTATTGCTATGGGCCTTCTCATGAAACCAAAGCTAATGATCGCAGATGAACCTACCTCCGCACTCGACGTCACTGTTCAGGCTCAGGTACTCGACCTAATGCGAGAGCTACAGCAGGAATTCCACATGTCGATCATATTTATCACGCACGACATCAACGTCGCCCACAGCATCTCGGACAGAATGGTGGTCATGTACGCTGGAGAAGTCAGCGAGGCTTCGCCTGCCGACGTCCTAGTGAAGAAAGCGCTCCACCCATATTCACAGGCGCTAATCGCCAGTATTCCGACCACCTCGAAAAAAGAAGGACAATTGAATGCGATTGCAGGTTCGCCGCCCGACATGATTTCGCCTCCGAAGGGATGCCGCTTCCACCCTCGCTGCCCCTTCGTAATGGATATCTGTAGCCGAGAGTCTCCGCGGACAGTCACGAAGGACGAAAGTGATGTGAGGTGTTATCTCTATGGATGAGCCGATTGTCAAGACGATCGGCCTGAAGAAGTATTTCAGAGCCGGAAAATCCGGACTATTAAATAGAATATTTCGGCAGGAACCACCTCTCGTCAAGGCCGTTGACAATGTTAGCATCGAGGTTCAGTCGGGCGAGGTTCTTGGCCTTGTTGGAGAAAGCGGCTGTGGCAAGACGACGCTTGGAAGATTAATTTCTACGCTTGAGACACCGACCGACGGAGAAATATTCTTCACGGGTCAAAAGGTTACGAGGGGGAACTGGAAGGCCATTCGACGGCAGCTCCAGATGGTGTTCCAAAACCCATACGAGAGCCTAGATCCGCGCCAATCGATAAAGAGCATTGTAACTGAGCCGCTGCTAAAGCTCGGTTTTTCAAAGGCGGAAAGAGAAGCGCAATTTGAAAAGGTGATGTCGGCCGTCGGTCTAGATCAAAATTTCGCCCAGAGGAGGCCGAAAGATCTTTCGGGAGGTCAGAGGCAGCGCGTTGCAGTTGCAAGATCGATAGTGTCAACGCCAAAGTTCATCGTGCTTGACGAGCCAACTTCCGCGCTTGACGCATCAGTTCAGTCCCAAGTTCTGAACCTTCTGGTCGGTTTGCGAAACGACTTTAATTTTTCCTATATTGTCATCACGCACAACATTGCGGTCGCCAGGTTCATTTCAGACAGAATCGCCACGATGTACGCGGGTCAAGTAGTGGAGCTCGGTCCAACTGACATGGTACTGAAAGACCCAAAACACCCCTACACGCAGGCGCTGCTAAAATCCGTTCCGACGTTGGAAATAAAGAGGGTCGAACCACCGCACGGAGAAGTGCCGAGCCTGATCAATTTGCCCTCTGGGTGCAGGTTCCACACGAGATGCCCGTATGTAATGGAAAAATGCAAGACGCAAGATCCTGAAATGCGAAAGGTGGGAGACGTAAACGTCGCCTGTTGGCTCTACTGACAATTCAGAGCCCGAGAATCGGCTGATCCTCAGGCCAGCTGTATTCCCCAAGACGTTCATCAAAGGGGTCATAGTGATCGGAATATTCTCGATTTTCCTTAACATCCAAGAGTACCCCCTAAACTATCTCATTTTTCTCGGTCTTTCCTTTGGTATGATCGGCCTCTTCATGTACTTCAAACATAGATCGACTTTTTTCATCGGAGAAGACGACATTTTGATCAAGAGACCAACCGGCAAAAAGATCACGGTGCACTACGAGGACATTTACGACATGTCCGTTGCGCAGGGTATGCTTGCAAAGAGGCTCGACTGTGGCTCAGTGTACATGATACTCAAGAAAGGATACGGGGGAGTAACCCTGATGGGAGGCGGAGTTGCCGAAAAGCTCGACGACGTTCCAAAGCCCCAGACCGTCTACGATCTAATCTCGTCGAAAATGAGTCCGTTTTCCGGAGCCTGAACTTTCGGGTGCTTTCCCCAAGTGACAGACAAGTTAGTCTCCGCCCTAAACCGGGTCTGCAAGAAAAGCGCTCATTGCGTTTTCACAATTTTTAGGGCAGATTGTCTCTCGGAGAATCTTGGGCGATTTCCATGTTCGCTGCGGGAATCAAAAAGGATGTTGCAGGGAAGGGCGTACTTTGTGTGTATGACACATTCGCGAAGGACTGTGAGCAAAGTCCGTTCGGCCTCGGCATGTTCCTGGTTTGGAGAGCGATACATATTGAGAGGATGAGCTGATTTGCCGCTCCATCAATCAGTTTCGTGGTTGAGCTTGAAGGATTGTTTAGCTGCGAGCCGATTTGAGTCCAATTCAATCCGACGAGAGATGAGTACACATACTGTGCCCCAGTCAGATAGTACTGTCCGTAAATGTAAATGAAAGGAATTGTATCGGCATCGCTGGTGTAAGTGTCCCAGAGATCTTCTTCTTCAGAGGTCGGATTTTGCAGCGTGTTATGGTTTCTGTCTTGGTGCTCTATGGCGACAAATGAAATGTAGGGGCTGGAATACGTCGCATTTACGAACGTGAAGGTCGCAATGCTGTCCTCAGTCTCAGCCGATTGCATATATTCAAGACCGGAAAAATTGCCAAATTTTGAAAGCGCAACGATGAGACTCCATCTCTCTGCTGCGCAGTATGGACACCACTCCGCGCCGATGTAGAGTACTTCCGGCTTTGGGGGCGAACCTGACGTATACTCGAATCCCGGAGGAGAAATGGCCGCGGGAGCTACATCCCCAGATTGGTTGTAGCCGATAGCGGCTAGGGTCGAGTCACTCACTGTTGTTAAATTCTGGTACAGCGCAGGCGAAATCGGGGTGTTAAGCAACCCCGTGTGTACGGTTGCCGTTTGCGATGCCTGGGCGTATATTAGATATCCGACGATGCTACCTGATACGATTATCGCGGCAATCAATACCACCAATAATTTCCTAGTAAAGCGCTCTCTGGATGGGGCAACAAATCTCACATTTGCGTGGGCAGCGTAATGATGCTCTCTAAGCGACGAGAGCGTTTCAAACTTCTTCTTGCATACCGGACAGCTAAACGCCATAGAGAAAGCCTGCAATCTTTATCATTTTGGTTCTTAAAACCATATTTACGAAAGCTGAAAGATCCGTACCCATATGATTGATCGTCAATGTTCCGAAAGCTCGTGATGGTTTACTCAATCGTAGATTGTAGAGTCTTCTAAACACTGTAGATGAGGTGTTTCGACGTTATATTTTTTCCAGCTTAGTAAATAAAAGAGCGACGTATCATTCCGGTATTATGTCCATAGTCGATCCCACCGAGGATTCCTCTTCTAATCCTACTCAAACCCAAGAGGATTATTCCGAGAAAGCGAAGGAAGAAGGACAGGGGATCC
>JASHSF010000112.1 GCA_030036955.1 Nitrososphaerales archaeon | reverse complement strand
CACATCCATCGTCTAAGAAATGATCGAACCAAAAATTCTGTTCGTAGCAAGTGGAAATATTACCGTTCACGGAAAAGCTTATCTTCGATTCGAGCAAAAAAATTCCGTTTTATTATTGGCTAGAATTCACTCGCACAGGCATGGCAAATCCCATTCCACAAGGCCCACCTCCAAGAGGACGCCGACCTGGATTAATTACAGTCAGGACGAAGTCCTTGCTCAGATTGCAAAGTTTGCAAAAGAAGGGCAGAGCGGAAGCCAGATTGGTCTGAGGCTGAGAGACGACTATGGGATTCCGGACGTCAAAACCTTCCTCGGCAAGTCGGTAAAACAGGTCCTCCTCGAGAACAAATCAAAGGACACCGTTCCGGAAGACCTCACGCATCTAGTAGAAAGAGCTGCGAGGCTAAAGTCTCACCTTGATTCTCACCACGCCGACAGGAAGAATGTTAGATCGCTCGAGCTACTGGAAGCGAAGATTCACCGCTTGTCAAATTACTACAAGGGAAGGGAAGAACTGCCTCTGAACTGGAAGTACTCGGTTGCTGTCGCCCAGCTTGCGTAGAGCTACAAAGCTTGAATTTTTCCTGAAATGCGGTAAGCATTTTTTGCTGGCTTCCGCCAACATCGTGAGATCCACAGTTGCCGAACTTTGAAGGGCTGGCTGCCAAAGCCAACGATCTCGGCAACAAAATCCAAGCAGCATCCAAGTCAAACCAGAACATCCTCATTCTCTGCAACTACGACGCCGACGGACTGGCTGCCGCGACGCTGATATCAAATCACATCGTAAGAAACAAGGGACATTGCGACGTTCGAGCGTCTGTTGAACCAAATGTGTTAGAGCTTGAAAGTATTGCGAAAGGCGGATACGATCTTGTAATCTTTCTCGATCTCGGCGCAGGTGTATTGGGAAATATCGAGCGTGCCTTGGGAGACAGATGGATTTCAATCTCGCACGACGAACCATCCGAAGGCGAAAACGAACGCCTCCCGGATTCGATTTTGAATTCTCGTGACTACGAATTCGACGGAGCAAGGGAAGTATGCACTTCATCAATCTGCTATTACGTGACTGAGAAAACGCGTGACTCCAGATCCGGTTTTCTAGCTACAGTAGGCGCGTTGGGAGACGATCAGGACGTCGGCCCTAAACGCTCCCTCGTAGGATTGAACTCAAAGATTCTGGACGAGGATGCGCACTCATACAAGGAAATCAATTCGCTCGTGGACCTTTTGTTCTACGGAAGGGAAGTGTTGCCGATTCACGAAGCCCTTGCTTCCAACGCAGCCGTTTTCATCCATGGTCTTACTGGGAACAAGGACAGCTGCCTCGCCTCGCTCCGCAGTGCGGGACTAGAGCTCAAGTTCAAAGGAAGATGGAAAACAGTACCCGACTTTGTGGAAGACGAGAAGCGGGGCCTACTCGAAGCAATTGTCCCGCACCTAGCGGGGACGATGCTGACAGCTGGCGATCTCGTTGGCACAGTGTACTTTCTTGCTTCAGAGGATGAATATTCTTTGATGCGTAACGCGCGGGACATTGCACTTTTACTGAACGCGGCGGGCCGCCTCAACAAACCGGGTATTGGTTTGTCGCTGTCCCTTGGGTGGAATTCAAGTCTCCGATCAGATGCCGAACAGCTTCTTACCGATTACCGAACAGACCTTGTTCGGAGCATTCAAGGCATAGTTTCGAATGCTGAGCGAATCTATGATCGACCAGCTTACTCGATTTTCATTGGCGATGGAATAGTCAGGGATAGGATGAGCGGCGCAGTGTGTGAGGTTCTCTCAAATCTAAACAGATCAAGGGGCAAGGTAATACTTGTTCGAACGACTACGCAACAAGGAGAAGTGGAAGTATCCGCAAGGCTGGGCAAAGAAAGTCCAGAATTCGATCTGGGCAAAATAATGCGAGAGATTGCTGGTCTCACTTCCGGGACTTGGGGCGGACTCCCCAACCGGGCCGCGATAAGGTTCAGCATGTCGAAACTCCAAGAATTTCAATCGGCTGTTGATGGATTATTGAAACCTCAAAAATAGAGCTTTCAACTGACCTCTTGGTTGAATTTTCTAGCAGAACGCTTGCCTCGAGCGTTCATTCAGCTCTTCTGCCTGACAACCTCGACGTACCGGAAAACATGGAGATTGAGCAGTTCCAGCGCTCGAACAAGCTTCGAATTAGAATTCGAGTTAAATCGGACGCGCAGAGTAGTGGTTTTGAAACATTAATATCAACTCTAGACGAAATTGTTAGCCACATCCAAACTACACTAAAAGTACTCCAAAGTGTTGAACGCTTTCAGAATGATAGATCTAAAAATTCTAAGGGAAAATCCCGAAAAGGTAAGGGAAAACCTCGAGCAGCGTAACATGGCTGATTTCCCTCTCGAGGAATTGCTCGCACTGGAAACTAAGCGAAGGGATCTCATTACCACAAATCAAAAGCTGAAGGAGAGACGCAACGCAACTTCTCTCGAAATCGCGCAGAGGAAGAGAGCGAAATCCGACGCGAGCGACCTGCTCACCGCCATGAAGCAAGAGTCAGATCAGATTACGGCGAATGACAAAGAAATCGGTGAGGCGAATGAGCGCTTTCAAGATCTCGCAAAGCGGCTTCCTAACTTCATTGATCCCAAAGTTCCAATCGGAAAGGACGACTCTGCCAATCTTGAAGTGCTAAAGTGGGCGCCAGAAAAAATCGTTCAACCTTCCAGAACTCGCGAACACTCTGAGATCGCGGTTGAATTCGATCTTGTTGATATTGAAAGGGCTGCGAAAACTTCGGGGGCTAGGTTTTATTTCCTAAAGCGCGATCTAGCGAGGCTCAACTACGCAATAATGAGTGCGGGTCTCGATTTCCTTCGCGATAGAGGATTCTCTCCAGTTCAACCGCCCTACATGTTGAAGCGCGACATGATTGGAGGGGCTGTCATTTTCTCAGATTTCGAGGAAGTTATCTATAAGATTCAGGACGAGGATCTCTACCTGATCGGGACCTCGGAACATGCGCTGGCCTCCATGTATTCGGGCGAGATCTTCGAACCCGGGCATCTTCCTATCCGTTATGCTGGAGTAAGTCCCTGCTTTCGAAAAGAAGCCGGTGCGCACGGTAAGGACACAAAAGGCATATTCAGAGTGCACCAGTTCGAAAAGGTAGAGCAGTTCGTATTTTGCGAGCCTGAGAATTCGCCAGGAGAACACGCGCGCATTGTCAGGAATACCCACGAATTCATGCAGTCCCTCGGGATACCCCACCGTGAAGTGATTCTGAGCTCCGGCGATATGGGAAAGGTTCCTTCCATAACCATTGACATTGAAGCTTGGATGCCGAGTCAGGGGAAGTACAGGGAAATCGTTTCGTGCAGCAACTGCACTGATTTTCAGTCTCGCTCGCTTGGCATAAAGTACCGGAGAAAAGCGCACGAGGAATCGATGTTCGTCCACACGTTGAACGGAACATTGATTGCAACTGAGAGAACAATGGTGGCTATCTTGGAGAACTACTACCGCGCGGATGCTCGCGTAATCGAAATTCCGTCATTGCTTCGCCGCTACATGAACGGGCAGGAGGCAATAGAGTATCCGATGCCAAAGATCGAGGCATAAATCTTATCACGCTCGGAATGGAGATAATTCGGAAATAATGCCGAAATCTAAACGGTCCGGTAAGGTCAGGGACAAATGGCGCGAAAAGCGCTGGGTCACTGTAGTCGCCCCAGCTGGGTTTGAACGAGCGCCAGTTGCTTATATTCCGATTACCAGTGAGGAAATTGCTGTCGGAAAGGTAATCGAGACTACTTTGTTTGATCTTACGAGACAGGATCCCCAGCAGAACATGCTCCTGAAGCTCCATTTTCAAATCACGGGCATTGATGGAAATACTGCTAACACCGTCCTAAAGGGCGAAGAATATTCGCGCGAGTATCTGCGCAGTCTCGTTCGAAGGGGCGCTTCGATGGTCAATTTTATCAGAGATTACAAGACGCGCAACAACGCGATAGTTCGCGTTTATGTCGTAGCGTTTACTATCGGCAGGATCAACTCTTCGAGGAAACATGAAATCCGCTTGGCTGCAAACAGAGTCATCGGGGATAGGGCGGCTGCTTTGACCTACGAACAATTCGCCCAAGAATCTGTGAAGCAAACCCTCGCAAGAGAGCTGTATGAGAATACAAAAGCGATAGCCAAGATTCGGCACATCGGCGTGCGAAAAATAAAGCTCATCAAATCCGGAGAGGGAATGGCCTCCATACCTGCGGAAACCGTACCGACTGCCGAGGAAGAAGAGCTCGAACAAGACGAGGTCGAAGGCGAACCGGAAATGGAACTTCAGCCGCTTCAGACCGCCCCTTAGATGCTTGAAATTATTTAGCTCGGAGAGGTGGTCGGGCGATCCCGCCTGATCATTGAACATTGTTGGTTAGAGATTCTGAGCTGAGTGATCACAAAGCATACTGACATGGATTAATTATATCAAGTTCATTTCGATTCGTAGATAACGGCTGAAGTCAAAGAGAGATTAAGGCGAATCGCATTTCGCTCGGATTCATGGGCAGGGTTAGCAAAGTTTGAACAAGCAAGTTGAAGAAAAATGGGCTAAAGTCTGGGAGGATAAGAAATGCTTCGAAGCTAACGCGAACGACAATCCGAAGAAGACGTTTGTCACAATGCCCTTTCCGTACATGAATGGCCCGATGCACATTGGGCATGCGTTCACGGCCCTACGCGTAGATGTTTATGCTCGCTACAAAAGAATGCAAGGACACAACACTCTATTTCCCTTCGCTTGGCATTGGACGGGGCAGCCAATTGTAGCCGCCGCCGAACGATTGTCAAAAAAAGATCCGGCAATGGAGCGCGAGTTTATCGAAATTGACAAAGTACCTCGAGATCAAATCGAAAAATTCTTTGATCCGGAGTACATGGCGCGGTACTATACCGAAAATGCGAGAGGAGCGCTCAAAAAACTAGGACTGTCAATTGACTGGAGGCGAGAGTTTCACACTACAGATCTCGAACCGACGTTCAATCGCTTTGTCCTCTGGCAGATGAATAAGCTCCGGGAAAAAGGATTCATCACTCTCGGGACTCATCCAGTCGTGTGGTGCCCACGAGACCAGAGCCCTACTGGCGATCACGACCGGCTGGAAGGTGAAGGCGTCACTTGGGAAGAGTACACCGTTATTCTGTTTCCTTTTGAAACTGCTTTAACGAAAGCGAAACTGGCGGCAGCAACTCTCAGGCCCGAGACGGTATTCGCAGTCACAAACATTTGGATCAACCCTGCCGCAAAATACGTCGAAGTCGAAGTCGACGGAAGTGACATCTGGATAGTCTCGCCCGAGGCCGCAAGAAAATTATCGGAGCAGTTGAAGAAAATCAAAACTCTGAGAGAGTTTCTGGGGTCAGAACTCGTCGGCAAAGCAGCAACGAATCCCCTCGACAATACTAGGATTCCAATTCTTCCAGCTGATTTCGTCGATCCTGATAACGGTACAGGCGTAGTTTACAGTGTGCCCGCTCACGCTCCATTTGATTACGTAGCACTCCGAGACCTGCAGAAAGATCTCTCTGCTCTCACCAAGTACAGGCTCAACGGGGAAGTAGTAAGCCAAATAAAACCGATTGCTCTAATAGATGTTCCTGGTTTTGGTGAATTTCCAGCCGTCGAAATTGTAGACAAAATGCAGATTCAAAACCAGATGGATCCAAAACTCACTGAGGCAACCAAGGAAATATACAGAAGCGAGTTCCACCAGGGGCGTTTGAACAAAAACGCTGGCAGATTTCAATCAAAGCTCGTTTCAGAAGTCAAGCCGGATATTGTTGAGGAACTGAAATCGAAAAATCTGGCATCCAACTTGTACGACCTCCCGGATAAAGTCGTCTGCAGGTGCCTAACGGAATGTATCGTCAAGGTGCTCTCGGATCAGTGGTTTCTCAAGTACTCAGATCCTGAGTGGAAAAGGCTTGCACACCAGTGTATTGATAGCTCATCCATCTTCCCTGAAAATTCGAGGCAGTGGTACCATGACGTAATTGACTGGCTGAGGGATTGGCCCTGCGCGAGAAGAGTGGGACTTGGCACTCCCCTCCCATGGTCGAGAGGTTGGATTGTGGAGACCCTGAGCGACTCGACTATTTACACTTCCTTTTACACCATTAATTCCATTATCAAAGAAAACGGAGTTCTAGCAGAATCGCTGACCGCAAACCTGTTTGATTTCGTACTGTTGGGTTTGGGCAATGCGGTTGAGGTAGCGCAGGACGTGAATCTGAAGCCCGACCTGCTGAACAAACTTCGCAGAGAGTTTCTGTATTTCTACCCTGTAAATCTCAGGAATTCAGCCAAAGAGCTGATTCCAAATCATTTAGCATTCTATGTCTTTCAGCACACAGCTTTCTTTCCTAGAGATCTTTGGCCGACGGGCATAGCGGTAAACGGCATGATGATGAACGAAGGCGTGAAGATGAGCAAGAGCAAGGGGAACGTCATAACTCTCGAACAAGCCATCCGCGATTATGGAAGCGATTCTCTACGAGCTGCTCTGATGAACGGCGCTGAGGGGATGGATGATCTTGATTGGCGCGAAAAAACTTCTCGGGATATCCAGAAAAAAATCGATTCGCTACCTGACTTTGTGTTTTACTTGAAAGATAAAGCTAAGAAAACAAAGTCAAACGGCTCCCAAAAGCAGCCGATCGATTTTTGGCTCCAAACCCAGATCCAGAAAAGCGTACAGCACGTCTCTTCGAACTTGGACCAAATGAAAACAAAATCAGCCTTTCAGGAAGCATTTTTCAACTACTGGAACGATCTGAGACAATACCTCGACAGAACAGAAACGCCTGATGCAGAAACACTAGAATACTCGGTTCGAGTCTGGATAAAACTCCTCGCTCCGTTTATCCCCTACACTTGCGAAGAGCTGAATTCGGCTTTAGGAAGCTCCGATATCATATCTCTTTCCAATTTTCCGGAACCAGATGAGAAAATGATTCACGAGGAAAGCATTCTCCAAGAGGACATGATCGCCGCTCTCGCGAAAGATGCAAAGAAGATTGGAAAGATCCTGAAGGAAAGACCAAACAAGCTACACGTGTACTTAGCTCCTGACTGGGCATACACTTTGATGTTATCTGCGATAGAATCGAGGCAGAAAAACGGAAAGCAGTCAGATCTGATTCGCGAATTCTTCGAATCGAATCCATCCATCCCAAAAAGCGAGGTGTCTACAATGGTGCAGAGAATCAGTAAGAATCTAAACGAGTTAGGCGAGGATTTTGCACAATCTTACTTTAGAAACTATAAACGCGTCAGCGAGTACCAAGCATATGCTTCTGCACTGAAATATCTCGGGCGTGAACTGGAGGTTGCAATCGAGGTCCACAACAATGAAGAAGGCATGTATGACCCCAAGCAAAAGTCGAAATTTGCAATCCCGTTCAGACCCGCCCTCTATTTCGAATAGCATCTGCTCGTATTTTCATGTACAGGTATTGCTGGGCATATCCGGCGTATTTTCCAAAATATCTGCGCGCTTTGGCTGATATCAAATCGTAACTCTTGGCTGAAATCCCATTTTTTCGCACAGGGGAATTCAGCTTGAGCCCCTTTGTATA
>JASHSF010000111.1 GCA_030036955.1 Nitrososphaerales archaeon | reverse complement strand
GTTGTCGAAGTTGTTGAGACTGCATTCGGAGATGAAACGACGAACATTACCTGACTGTCTTGCAGGGTGATGTTGTGGTTTTGCCCGCACTGTTGACACATAGTCCACGCAATGAACTCGTGATTTGCGAAAGCCGCTACAGAACTCGTCGCAATGTCATTTGGCCCAACCGAACTGTAATCGAGGCTGTTGCTCACTTCAACTCCTGGTGCTGCAGTCCAGCTAGCACCGTAATTGGAGCTCATCGAAGAGAACATGTTCCAGGTGTTCGCGGACTTGTCGTATACGGGCCACTGCGTGAACACGTAATTGCTCTGGTTCGTCGAACACGAATAGCCTCCGCCGCAGCCGGTGGTTGTAATTTGCGTAGCCCAGCCAACGAGGGGATTAGAGTTGCTAATGTCAAGCGGTGTGCTCCAGGTTTTTCCGTTGTTGCTGGACACTGTCATCCAGTCTGCAATTGGGGCAATCAGGCTGTGGAACACTACGTAGACGTAATTGCCAGAAGCCACCATCTGGGGCTCCCAAGCGTCGCTTACGCTTCCACTCAGTGTGAGAACGGGGCTCCAAGTATCACCGTAATTGCTGCTGATTATTGCATGGATGATTCCGTTGGTGGTCTTTGTCTGTGAAACGACGTAAACATACGACCCTGACGCGGCGATCCAGGGTTCATCGCCTTCTTCCGTGTTGTTTATCGTATCTACCCACGTTTGGCCACCGTTGTGCGTAACAGCGACTGCCACTCCGTCCGCGACGGCATATCCGTTCTCGCCCACAGCCGCAAGTTGAGGTTCATGCGTAGCCGAATAATGGAAAGGCGAAGTCCAAGAACCAGCCGCGCCGAATTTGTCATTGGCCGTAACGTAGGAATTCTTAGAGTTTCCCGTGTAGGCGACGTATACGTACTGGCCGGTCGTAGCTATGACTGGAGTGATGAATCCATTGACAGAGGAGCCAGAAGTTAGTTGTTGCGCGGCGGAAAAGTTTTGGCCGTAATTGGTGCTCGCCGCGAAGAATATTTGGAGAGATAGGGAGCCTGAAGTTTCAGCCGATTGAGACCAAGTTACGTAAACATCGCTCCCGCTCGCGGCAATAATCGGATATGTGGTTGTTCCGCCCGGTGAGCTGATCCGCATTCCCAGCTCGCTGAGAGGCGGATACCAAGTTGTTCCATTATCTGGGCTATATCTGAAATAAATTCCGTGATCCTCTTCGGTCCACGAGACGTAAACATGGCTTCCGACGTTTGCAACCCAAGGATAGGAGGCATTGTAATCGTCGTTGCTGAGATTTATCGGAGTTCCAAAATTGGGCTGTGCAGAATTATAAGCGGAGCTTGAGATTGCACCAACCACGGCCAGTACCATGCTGATAGCAAGAATCGCTGCAAAGAAGATAGCTATGAGGACTGGCCGCCTGCTTTGAACAAGTGGCATGAATTTGAAATAAGAATTCCAAATCTATTAAGCCGCTATCTCTGATCCCGAGATACTCGGTCCGCTGAACTCGTGCCACGATCACAAACTTTGCGGATCAAATTGTGCGAGCGCTTACTACCCCACAGTGTAGAAGATCGTTCGCTTCCGGTATCTTATCTGACCAACCATGACTCACACATAACGCAACAGCCTCGCGACACTGACTTTCCATTAGTTCATTGTTGTGGTCGGCAGATCTACCGGAAGCTGCCAGTTCGTGAGCAATTCTTGCTCCAAGCATCAATGCTTTGACCAGCCTGTCGGCGTGCCTCTCCTTGTCAAAGTAAACCTGGCTCTCTTGGCAGTGATCCAGCGCGCTCACGAGGTGATGCACCTTTTGAGTTTTTGTTGAATGAAGCGCTTCTTCATAATGGCACTGAGCCAGAGTGACCAATATGTCACCCAGGTTTGCAGCTGAATACCTTCCACCAGAGACTTTGACATAAGATACGTGAGCTTTGCTTGCCAGTTCAAAAGAACGGTAAAGGAGCTTCATTTTCTTCTTGCCACTTTCGAGTAATGCAAGATTCTGATAGAGCTGTGAGTTGAGCGAACCACTGAGCATGGACGATTCGATCTCGGTCCAATTGTTCATTATGGCCGAGGCGCGTTCAGCATAATCGATTGCAGCTTTGAGCAGCGTCCTTTTTCTTATTTGATTCTTCGGCGCCGACAGCTCGGCTTCACCCAAGAGCGCACCAGCCACAGCATAGTGTGAAAGCGATCTATAGAGTAGCCAAGGACTTTTCTTGGACCACAACGCGGCACGCGAGTAGCTTACTCGAGCTTTTTGGTAGAGCTCCACGGCTCGGGCACACTCCGACTCGCGCTCTCCCAGGTTCTCATTGCAGTAACCAATGTCCCAAAACACGACAGCGGTAATGGCTGACAGGAACGTTGTATGAAATGAGCTCTTCGCTGAAGCGGGGCCTTTGAGTAATTTCACTTTCGCTCTCGTCAAAAATTGTAATGCGGAGTGGAGGTCATGCTCGTGCTGGCAGAAAGAATATCCAATTCCCTCCAAAAGCACACCCGCCCACCCCTGCTCACGACCCAATGATTCAACTAGAGAAAGGGCCTTCTTCCTCGCGCTTATCAGCTCAGATTCGTTCTGAGCTCCCGATTGTATAAGAAATGGCAAAACTCGCAGCTGAACAAAAAGCGACACAGATTTCGCGGCGAGGCTGGTAGACTTTGCTTCTATTGCCGAGCTGGCGTTATCAAAGGCAGACTTTGAATTTCCTACTTTGTCAAAATTGTCAGTGGTTGGATAGAGCCAATGTATAAGAGCTAAGAGCGCATGGAGGTCCGCACTTTCTCTCTTCTTGGAATTAGCGAGCGCTTTCTCCAATTCCTGTCTCGAATAGGGAAAAAGATTCGCGCCTCCGTTGGGCTCTGTGGGCTCTAAGTTGAGCGCTTGGACTCGGCTAAAGGCTTCGAAGAAATGGTCCGTCTTCGGCTTCAGGAGAACCTTCCTGCTCTCTTCTCTCGAGCGGTGAGGCTTCTGCTCTGTGATGAAATTTGTTTCCATCGTTTTTGAAGCCTCCAGGTCGAATTATTCTATGATTAACTCCTATCCTTTTGTTCGCGTTTACTTCCACTGTGGTTCGATCTTAGGATCTACAACTTGTTGTGCTACATTCACATTGCCGTTACTGGCGCTTACAAAGGTTGAGTAGAAGGTATAGTCGCCGCCGGTCTTGAAGGGAACAGTGAAAGTGGTTGAGGCGCTCGTCTGCCCCTTCGCGTAACTTAGGGTCATTGAGCCTGTCCAATAAGCTGTTCCGTTCAAGGTCATCTTTGCATTGACCAAGACTTTCTGGGGTGCTGTTTGGGCGTAGTTTCCGGTTGCGTTGACTTGGATAGTGAAGTATGACGTAGCAGCGCTCTTGCCCCAATTGACATTCCAGGAGATAACAGAACTCTGCAGTGGGTTAGTAGAAGAGGTATAGGTTGTGCTGGTTTGGGTCACTGTTGTGGATAGGGCTCTTGCAGCCGGTATGGCGAGAAAAGTGACTAGAAAAACTACCGCAACAGACAGGATAGACGTTCTTAGTGTCTTTGAGGAAGCCCCGTGCCAGGGTCTCTTGGATTTGTGTTTGTTCTTAGTACGAACCAAGTTTTGCATTTCAGAAAACTGGTTCCACATTAAGAAGCGGAGTATATAATTACCTTAGGAATCCGAAATTTCATATCGGGTTCCGTCGAATATTATTAGGGCAATGTATCGGAAATGGATTGTTCAATAGATCGGTTTGCGAGATATTTGCGAATAGATTGTTTGGCCGATCTATTCTCAACAAGGTGCAGCTCTTCAAAACAAACAGTTCTTATTCACACTTGCGACTATCTCGTAAATGAAAACTATCTCCGTTAAATCAGCTTCGCATTTCATGCGACACAAGAATGGTCGCGCTTCGAATTCGGTACTCTGTTGAAGAGCAAGATCGGAACGGTTAAATTGAGAAATGATTCGAATTGAGTAAACCTGATTCCTTTTTGGTTGAGAGAAGTGCAGACTGGTTAGCGCTTGACAAGGCTTACATTTCAGCGAGGTACCCGAATAGCCATCCCGAAGTGCCCCTTATGTTGCCTATACTGAAGCGGAAGCTTTGAGGTCGATAGAGTACGCAGAGAAAATCCTCAGATTCTGTGAAGATACTTTATCCGGAGTTTAGCCGAGAAGAGATCATTTCTCTTCTAAAGCGGCGGAGCAAGTACCTATCCAAGAAGCTCCCTTTAGTTTGCGTTGTATTGTTCGGATCGTATGCAACGAAGAGGCAGACGGCAGCAAGCGACGTTGATATTTTGGTAGTTTACCGGGGCCCTGGTAAAGAAAAAGATTACGGCATAGTATGGGACGCTTTCAATATCCCCGTACTAGAACCACACGTGTACACCCTCTCGGATTATTCAAAGATAATCAAGGAAGACGCGTCGCTTCCCCGCGAAGTGCAAAAAACCGGAATCGTAATTTATGGGAAGCCTCCACTAAGGTGAGGAAATAGTGGAACAACCTCGAACATTGAAGCCCATATGATGTACGAAACAAGGCCCAGAGCTTTCTGTCAGGGGACGCGCAAAAACTCTTCGTAGCTCCTTGCCGAAAGAGTGGGATTGGAGCAAGCTTCCTCTCCAAGCTTTCTAAAGGGGACGTCGCCGTAATCGTGACCCGGATAAATGGTAGTCGATGTTGGCAGCTTGAGGATTACTTCGTGCAAACTCCGGAACATCTCCTCGGGTGATCCACCGTGAAGATCCGTTCTGCCGCAATTTCCGATGAAAAGCGTATCTCCCGTGAAAAGATTCTGGCCGTCGTAAAGGCAGATAGAATCTTTCGTGTGCCCAGGCGTGTAGATGACCTTGACTTTATTTTCTCCAACCAACAGCTCGTCGCCATCCTTGAGTGATACATCGTGATCGATGGGTGAATGTTCGTAGGCTGCTACTTTTGCCCCAAACACAGTAGCGAGCCGCTTGAGAGTCGCAGTGTGATCGGAATGGTTGTGAGTTGCGACGGTAAATTTGACCTTGAAGTTAGAATGCCTTGCTACTTTGACTATGGGCTCAATTTCGAAACCTGAATCAATGGCAAGTGCTTCGCCGCCCGGTTTGTCAGCAACGAGATAAACAAAGTTCTGCATTGGGCCTACCCTTAGCTGCTTGACCATCATTTGGAGCTAAAATAGGGGGAATGCTAACTATGCGTTGCGGCAGCTCCAATCTTGCGTCCTTCGTGAAATCTTAATTATGCCCGGCTCGTGAATAAACTAACAATCCAAGAGTCGATAGAATGGAAACAGTTTCCCGCTCTTCAAAAATTACAGTCCTTGTTTCACTCGTGGTCCTTGGAATTCTACTGATCAGTTCATCAAGCGTATTCTTCAACTCGATAGCCGATTCGACTACGTCAAATTCCTCTAATATTCCAGTTCTTGCTTTTGAACCCGGTGGCCCCGATCAGACTCCGGTCATGGGATGGAGCAGCTGGAGCTTTCTAAGAGAGGGTGCAAATGCCTCTGAAGTAGAAGGAGAAGCTACGGCGTTGGTTTCGAGCGGCCTCGCGTCCGTCGGCTACCAGTACGTCAACATAGACGACGGTTGGTACCAGTGCCCGGGACCCCAAGGCCCCAATGTGGACCAGTACGGCCGGTGGGTTGTTAACACGGCTAACTATCCGAGCGTCGGTTCCGAAAATGGAATCAAAGCCCTCGCCGCCTTCGTTCATTCGTTGGGGCTAAAGTTTGGCATTTACGAAACGGCAGGCATCTCGATGCAAGCCGTGGAAGAGAATGCCCCGGTTCTCGGAACTCACTACACTGCTGACGAGATCGCGACCAGGACACCGCAGAACAATTACAACTGCGGAGGCATGGTAGATTTGAACTACAACAAGGCAGGTGCACAGGCGTACGTCAACTCGGTCGTCGACGAGCTCGCGTCCTGGGGTGTCGACTACATCAAGCTCGATGGGATTACAAATAGAAACGTGCCGGATATCAAAGCTTGGTCTGTTGCGATAGCGCAGTCGGGGCGTAAAATAGTTCTCGATACAACCCAGGGCAGTTTCACAAAGAAAATTGCGAGTGACCTGAAGCAATACTCGAACCAGTGGGAATTTGCGCCCGACATCGAAATCAACGGCCCGGACGAAGGTAGCGCAAATAGCTGCAATGTTCCGCCTTTCACCGGCTGCCTGAGCGTCTTTCCACTCACGAGCTACTCTCACTGGAAAGATCGGTTCAACGACGTCGCCCAGTGGCAACCCTACGGCGGCCCGGGCGGGTTCAACGATTACGATTCGATAGAGGTAGGCGACGGTCCGGCTAAAAGCGGAATGTCCTATGCTGCAGAGGAAAGTCAGCTGAGCCTCTGGGCGCTCGGATCTGCACCGCTGATTCTCGGTAGCGATCTGACTAACAAAGTGACGAACGCCTACGGTTCGAGCAGCGGCCTCGACCCGGAGGACCTCAGCTTGCTGATGAACAGGCAGGTCATTGAGGTCGACCAGGATTCCATCGACGCTTCCAGGATCTTGAAGTCCGGAAGCGCGCAAGTGTTTGCCAAAGTAGAGCCCAAGGGAGATGGGATCGTGGGGCTTTTCGACACAAGTACCAACCTAGAAGCTGCTGAGGACGTCATAAGGACAACAGCATCTGCAATGGGCCTTCCGAGTGACCCCTTCGGCTACACCGTGCAAAACCTTTGGACCGGTCAGACTTGGTGGATTCCGCGCTCCGGCGTAGTTACAGCATATGTCCCTTCCGAGGGCGTGGCGCTATACCGAGTGACGCCGGAATCCGGTTAGCGCCGCGCTCTAATTCTATGTTCATTAGTCTTTTGAAAAAAAAGTCGGTCTCGATTCATAGGGAGAGACCT
>JASHSF010000110.1 GCA_030036955.1 Nitrososphaerales archaeon | reverse complement strand
TTAAGAAATGGAAACACCGATTCAGTTCCCTATGACGGAGGAGCTCAGGGCAGCAGAACTACATACGGGGCAGGAAGCGCTGTTCTACTCGCGGCGTGTGACGCGAAAAATCAGATTTTGGAAGTGGCTTCAAATGTTCTCGGCGTTCCCAAAGAATCTCTTTTCTTAGGAGAAAGTAAGGTTCGGTCCAGTGAATCGCTAGAATCTATAGAGTTTTCGAATCTGGTCAATATTGCCAACACGCAGCTAGGAGGCCCTATAATCGGCCGGGGCTCTTTTGTGAAGGGATTTCCTCAATACGACAAGAAATGTATCAACGGATTCGTTATTTGTCCATCCTTGCCTGATCCATCTTATGTGGCCCATGCAGCCGAGGTAGAGGTTAACCTCGAAACCGGAAGCGTGAAGGTCATTCGCTACGCGGCCGCTCACGATGTTGGGACTGCCATAAATCCTGCTGGACTAGAAGGTCAAATTTATGGTGGAGTTGCACAGGGGATAGGATATGCTCTGCTTGAAAAGATGCAGTATGACAATTCGGCCCTGGGTTCGAGTCTGAGTTTCAACGAGTACAAGATACCCACTGCAGGGGACATTCCCGAAATCGAAACGTTCATCATCGAAGGTCACTACGGCGGAGGACCCTACGGAGCCAAGGGCGTCGGAGAAGCTAACATAGTTCCGCCTGCAGGGGCGATTGCGAATGCGATATTCGACGCAATTGGCAAGAGAGTCCATAAGTTGCCCATTACACCGGGAGACTTGCTGATTGAATAAACAAAGCCAAACCAGCTAGCCTCCGATACGACTGATCAGACCCTTTGCAGGGGTTCCCATCGGAATTAGTACTGGTGTTTCGATTCCCGCTCGCTCACAATCGAGAATTTTTTCCTCAATTTCAGAGACCGTGCCGAACGCTACAATCGTTCTGATCATTTCGTCGGTGAGCTGGGGTATGGCCGCTTCCAGTCCTTTCCGCCTGTAAAGAGATTGGAAATCCTGAATCTCATCGGCCTTAATTCCAGCATCAACAAAAGTCGACGGCCAAACAATTGCCTGATCTGCTACGAATTTCTTGGCGGCAATCGACGGTTCTCCGAGGCAAGCGACCACGTATCCGGCTAAATCGAAGGAGTTTGTATACTCGCTTCTAGCTTTTTTTAGAATAGAGATTGACTTGCCAACGGTATCGCAAGATATTCCCGCCGTCAACAAAACCCCGTCAGCAATTCTAGCGCAGAGTTCCAGCATCTTCGGTCCAACCGCAGCCAGGTAGATTTTTGTGTGACGTATGCCTTTTGCAAAATCACCCCCATCTTCAGAGTAGTAGGGAATGCTTCCAAGCTTTGCCTGTTTTATCCTAAAGTCGGAACCATGAAAGTCTACGGGTTCGCCCCGTGCCAGTAAACGTATTATTTCTACACATTCACGCATTGATCTCAATGGATGATCGATTTGCGTCCCCATCGCTGCGAGCATCTCTGGCGACCCGGATCCCAGTCCCAAGGCGAACCTTCCCCTAGAGAGTTCGTTAAGAGTCGCGCCGGTCTGCGCAATTAGGGCAGGATGTCTCGTGAATGGATTGATGACACCGGATCCCAATCTTATTTCCTCAGTTGCATAGGCAGCGCACGAAAGAAGCGTGACAGAGTCTCTGAGAAAGTAATCTTCGGCAATCCAGATCGAGGAAAAGGAAAATTTTTCCGCCATTTTTGCCAAGTGCGCAATCTCGATTGCACTATATGGAGCGCCAAGGAAACCTATCCCGAGCTTGGAATTCTTCTTCAACGATGTATCCCCAACGGGCTAAGAGTCCTCCATTATCATCCTTAGCAATTACTTGTAGAATTTGCACCAAAGTATGCTCGCGGATACTTTTCTGATGTGGTGTTAAGAAATCGAAGAGGCCGTAAAAATCTCCTAGGAGCATGGACCAAAGAGTTGGATCCCACGAGCACTATTCCCAATTTCCGAAAAAAGGGCAAGCATCGCCTGTGATTAGCACTACTGTGAGGTAAAGACGTCCGACGAGACTGAGGAAAATTGTTTTTTACTCAAATCAATCGGTCCAAGCTTAAGATACTTTTTGAAGAGCAAACTGTCAAGGCAGGATGTTGAAGATCTGGTAGACGGAGCCACGGTGCTAGGGGTCGGGGGAGGCGGAAACCCCGAGGAAGGATTAAGATCGCTCAACAGCTTGCTCGAAGCGGGAAAGGATCTAACCCTCGAATCCGTGGATGACCTTGGCGAAGACGACATAATTGCAAGTCCATATTTTGTGGGATCGGTCGCACCGAACTCGAAGAATAAGCAAAAAGTTCAGAGCAGCAGAGGAAGAACAATGAATGATTCTATTGCTAGAGCATTTACTTTGCTTGAAAATAAGTTAGGAAAGAAAATATCCGCCACTATAGCTTCCGAAATTGGCGGGGGAAACACAGCGGCCTCTCTTGCCATAGCCGCGAATGTTGGAATTCCTATGATAGACGGCGACCTGATGGGGCGAGCGGGTCCAGAGCTAAACCAGAGTACCCTTCACATTTTCGGCTTCCCCATGAGCCCTTCGGCAATAGTTAGCGATTCAGGAAACGAAATCATCCTAAACTCCTACGCAGGAATTGACGATTACGAATCAATAGCGAGGCACGTGAGCGTAGTTTCTGGCGGCCATGCGGCCGTGGTCGACAGTCCGCTCGACAAGCGAAAAGCCGAGCAATGCACCGTCCGAAATACGATTTCAAAGTGTATTTCAATCGGTAAAGCAAGGCGGCTCGCAGCATCTTCTGGACACGACCCAATTAGAGCGGTTGCTCAAAATCTCTCAAATGGCAGGAAGATATTCGAAGGAACAGTAAGTCAATATTCCTGGAAGGACGACGCCGGGTTCCTGAAGGGCGAATGCTACGTCCAAGGAAGCGGCCAATGGTCAACAAGCACGCTCAAGAGCTGGATAATGAACGAGCACATAATGTGCTGGATCGATGACAAGCCTGCGGTTATGCCCCCTGATCTAATCGCGTTTCTTGCACCCAAGACCGGGAAAGCAATAACGAATACTTACCTTGCCGAGGGAACGGAAGTCTCCGTGCTGGGTTCGAGCATAGATAACATCTGGAGGCAACCGAAAGGGCTTGAGTTTTTCGGACCAAGGCACTTTGGACTTGACTACGATTACCTACCGTTTGAGCAACTCTTCGCGACTTGAGTAGAGTTGTTGGGTGGTACCCGCAAGCCGAGCAGTAACAGAAGTTATTTTATCTAACCTTGGCACTTCTCTGCTAAATTAACGGCGTTGACGCGCATAAACCCAACAATCTTACTCCCGCTCCTCTACGGCGAGTGACAAGAACAGAGTGGGACTGCTAGGTTATACCGTTAGACGCGCATTCAACTCAGTTCTACTTATCGTTGGGACAGTCATACTGACTTTTGTCCTTACTCATATTGTCGCACCCAACCCAGCTCACGTCTGGGCAGGCCCTCACGCCTCTGCAACAGTGATACAGGGAGTCATCAAGAGGTATCACCTTGACGCGCCGTGGTACGTCCAGCTCTACTACTACCTCATCGATACCTTCACGCTTGACTTCGGCGTTTCTCCCTATTTCGGGCAACCGGTCTCCACGCTCATTGAGACTTTCTACCCTAGAACTCTCGAACTGGATTTCCTTGCAATGAGTTTAACCATAGTGATTGGAGTCTTTACTGGTGCCTTCGCTGCAGCTCACCAAGACAGGATTGGAGACCACGCCGTAAGAGGGTTCTACCTTCTTACTTGGAGCATCCCGCCGTTTCTCGTTGCGATAATTCTGCAGTATTTTCTAGCTTACAAGTGGATTCTTCCTCCCGGACAGATGGCGGATCCGGCGCTCGCCCTGCCCAAACCCATTACCGGATTAATAACGGTCGACGCCTTGATTGAGGGAAATTGGGTGTTCTTCTACTCCTCACTAGTCCACCTGATTCTTCCTGTCATAGCTCTCGCCCTAATTTCATTCGGGATTATTACACGCATCATGAGGTCTTCGATGCTCGATGTTCTGAAGACCGATTACGTCAGAACGGCGATAATGAAGGGGGTGGGCAACCGCAGAGCTGTGTATCTTCATGCCCTAAAAAACTCGCTAATTCCGGTAATCACCGTAATCGCTCTGACCTTTGCGTACACCATCGCCGGATCTGTTGTCATTGAAGACATATTCAGCTACACTGGGATGGGGTATTTGATAACTCAGTCTCTTGAGAATTTCGACTACCCTACATTGATCGCTTCAACAATCGTGATAACGATATCAGTAGTCGTGATAAATCTCGTTGCAGATATTCTGTACGCGATAGTGGATCCGAGAGTTAGGCTGGGAGGGGGTCAGTCATGACCGCCGTCACCACTTACTCAAGGAAACGAAGATTTGCGCGGACGCTGAGACGCCTCACTCGAAAAATCCCCTCTTTGATCGGGCTCGTAATAGCGGTCCTTTTCTATGGTTGGTCTCTCGTCGAAGGGATACTCCAACTAATAGCAAAATATTTCTTCTATCCCCCCTACGTAACTCCGAAGCTAGCGTGGGCACTGCTCCCATACGATCCATTTGAACCGTCGTTTCAAAGCACACTTTCACCCCCAAGTTTTATACACCTGATGGGAACCGACGAGCTCGGTCGAGACATTTTCAGTCGAGTTCTCTACGCAGCGCCGACCGACGCAGCGATCTCGATTGTTGTGGTCCTTTTCGGAGTTTTGATCGGAGGTTTGCTAGGACTACCTGCAGGATACTTTGGCAAGGGCGTAGAAGAAGTGAACATGCGATTTACGGATCTTTTTCTCGCATTTCCCGCTCTTATTCTCGCTTTGGTTATTGAGGCGACTCTTGGACGCGCAGTAATCTTTGCAATTGTGGCGCTTATAGTCGTCTGGTGGCCCTCCTACGCTAGACTCTTTCGAGGGGAAATGCTCAGGATAAAGAACCAGAAATTTATTGATGCTGCGCTACTCTCAGGGCTGTCTGACACGGCGATAATCAGCCGACACGCCTTGCGTGCCTCACTGAATACGATTCTTTCTTATGCGACAATAGACCTCGGGAACGTAATCCTCGTATATTCTATTCTTAGCTTCCTCGGCCTCGGAGCCCCTCCGCCCTATCCTGAATGGGGGTCGATGGTTTCCTCAGGACTCGGTTATCTTCAGGAAGCGTGGTGGTATTCTTTCCTCCCTGGCGCGGTCATTACCGGAGTCGTCATTGGCTTTGCTCTCCTTGGAGACGGAATACGCGACATTCTTGCTGGGGAACAGTGAAAAATGTTAACGAATCAGAAACTTACAATTGAACCCACTCTCAGAGTGAATAACCTGAGTGTAGAATATCGCTCCAAAGGAGGAACGGTACCTGCTTTACGGAACCTATCGCTTTCGATCTCTGAGGGGGAGATACTTGGAGTTGTAGGGGAGAGCGGCTCTGGCAAGACCACGCTCGCCCTCGGGGTAACGAATCTCCTGCGTAAGAAAGAGACCAAGTTAAGTGGCGAAATCGAATTTCTTGGGACTGATATGATTAGGGCAAAGCTTTCGGAAATAAATCGTCTGCGGGGAACTGAGATTTTCATGATCTTTCAAGACCCTTTCCTCAGCCTGAACCCTCTGATGAGGGTAAAGGATCAGATCGTTGAAGCGATTAAGGTAAGGAACAGGAGGAGTTCTAGGAATTACACGCGATCGGAAGCCGAGAAAGAAGCGGTCGAATATCTTGAAGATGTTCGAATCGGAGACGCTTCGGAGGTTGCGAGGCGCTATCCTCACCAGCTTTCTGGCGGGCAGAATCAGCGCATAATGCTCGCAATGGCTCTTGCCGAAAAACCGAAGCTGCTTATCGCGGACGAACCTACGACGGCGCTGGACGTTACCACGCAAGCGCAGGTCCTCGGACTCTTGAAAGAAATTGTAGACAGGACGAAGATGTCAGTGATGTTCATAACACATGATCTCGCCGTTGCGGGATCGATCTGCGACAGGATAGCAGTTTTGTACGGGGGGATGTTACAGGAAATTGGGCCTACGAGCTCTGTGCTCGGCCATCCGAAACATCCCTATACTGTAGGGCTCATCCAAAGCATTCCCTCGAAAACAAAGAATCAAGGAGAACTCGAAGCAATCCAGGGATACTTTACATTAGAGGGGATCGATAGAATTTGTGCTTTCGCGCCGCGTTGTCCGTACGCGCGCCCCGCCTGCAGAGCAGGCGTGCCTTCACTTATTCGCGTCGACGAGAGTGAAGTTCGATGCATTAACTACAGCCAAATGTACGATAAGGTCGACATTGACCCAAGCGAAAAAGGAGCTAGCTGAGTTCAAAGATTTTGCAAACCAACGCAAGCAGCGGGGCCTTCCTCGAAATATTGAACGTTAAAAGGAATTTTATTGTCGGCAGAAATAGTCTCTGGGATCGCTTTTTGCGGAGAGAGCCCAAACTACTTCCGGCGGTTCAGGACGTCACTCTTTCTATAGGCAAGGGAAGAACTCTCGCCCTCCTGGGAGAGAGCGGATCTGGAAAGACGACTCTTGGTAGGCTCGTTTCAGGGTTGGACAGACCTGATTCCGGCGAGATAATTTTGAACGGGCAAAAAATTCGATATGTTAGGGACAAGGGGGCCGCCAGGGGTAGAGTTCAAATGGTCTTTCAGGATCCCGGTGCGTCGCTCGACCCTTTTATGAGCACGTTCAGCTGCATAGCCGAGCCACTTCGAAAAAATAAAGCGCTTTCGAAAGCTGAGCGCAGAAACCAAGTGATCGAGGCTCTGGATGCGGTTGGTATGGATCCATCGTACGCAGAAAGAAAGACCTCAGAGCTCAGTGGAGGGCAAAAACAGCGCGTCGCCGTTGCGAGATCGATTGTCGGCGATCCAGCCGTCATAGTGCTTGACGAACCAACCTCATCCATCGATGTTTCGATCCAGGCACAGATCTTGAACCTCCTCTTCGAGCTCCAAAGAGACAGGGGCTTTACCTACTTGCTGATAACACACGATCCAAACGTTGCACGATTCCTGTCTGACAGCATCGCGGTAATGCACCTCGGCAAAGTTGTAGAATACGGTCCATCGTCTAGAGTTTTGCAGAGTCCCCAAGACCCGTACACCGTGGCTTTGCTATCTTCGGCGCCGAAGCTCGGGACACCGTCCGAGCTTCCTCCTCCGCCTCCCGCTGCAAGATAATAAAACGAGGGCTCTGTAAGCCCATCCCTAACTTCTTAGCTATAGGTGACCAGTGCGTAGTAATTGCCTAGGATACCTGGGTTGTAGAAGAGCCCTTGAACGTAGTTTCTCTGCGCCCAGTAAGGATTCAGTGCGTAAATCCATATGTCCGGAACCAGCTGGTACGCCATGGCGTATACCTGCGTCACTTGATCCAGGTACTCTGTTGAATTCGTTTCGAAAGGCAGTGCGGCGGTTATCGAATTGATTGTGGAATTGGAAAGCCACGAGACGTCGCCAGCGATTCCTCCGCAACAGTTGGAATTTAGTTGCGTGACCATATCTTGGAAGACAGGGTCGAGCCACGAAGGATACCAATACCAAAGAAGCATGCCAGGATAACTGCTCGACGTCGGCGCGGTAACAAGATCGTCCTCTTCCGTTGCTATGCTAATCGGATTGAGTGTGAAAGAGATACCTACGTTTGAGAACATCAACTGCAGTTCTTGAGCGATCTTTGCCTGTGCATCGTCGGTATTAGCGTAATACAGTGTGAGGCTAGGTATAGTTACGCCGCTTGGATTCACAGTCGTTCCGTTCGGCAAGCTCACCTTGAACCCTGCTTGGCTCAAGAGTTGGATAGAGAGATTCGGATCGAATGAATAAACTGGGAGATTTCCTGGATTGTAGTATGCGAGCCCTGGACTGATAGGCCCTACATACGAAGAGGCATAGCCCAATGCAACGGTTTGTAGAATCTCAGAGATATTCACTGCGTGGGCAAGGGCCTGTCTGAAGGATGTGATGTTGTAGGGATACTGCATTGTATCAAGCGTCGCCATAAGGAAGTTGAATTTTGGAGCGGTGGCATTGTTTACAACTACTACTCCTGGAGTTGCGGCCAAGCTCGGAAGCTGCTCTGGGAATATTCCTGGAATCGGAGGACCTACAATCAGCTGCACATTGTTGCTTTCGAGATCTTCAACCTCCGTCGAGGGCGAGCTAGTGTACTCTATGATTACGACGGGAATGTGAGGAGGAGTGAGCATGATGTTTGTCTGGGAGGGGGTAAGCTTTGCTGCCCAGTAGTTTGGATTGGCAACCATTGTCAGAACATTTCCAATGGAGTAAGATTCAATTCCGTAGGGCCCGGTTCCCATCGAATGGACATTGACGTATGTGTTGGGCATCCCAACGACCACGCCTCCGTGGGCGTCGACGAAAAGAGGATCAATCATCGTTGCTGGCAGGGATGCTACAACTTGCAGGAAATCAACATAGGGATTTAACAGGTTGAAGGTCACGCTGTAAGTTCCATTTACAGTTACAGCCTGGGGCGAATAGCTCATAATTGTCTGGAGAGTGGAATTTGAAGGATTAAAATTGGAGAGGATGTTCGCCAGATCTGTTCCCGCCTGTTGTTGGGCAAGCGTAGCGTTTGTCGAGAAAGTATAACCTCCAGATTCCAGGGCTTGAATAGCTCCAAGCGGTACGTTGTAGCCGTCCGCTGCGAAAGCTGTTGTCTCATTGAACAAGATGTTAGGGAAAAACGATGCTCCCGCTTGGTTCATGATCATAGCTCTGTAGATGCTGAACCAAACCACAGAAGAATTGAACAGCTCACCGTTGGGGAAGTAGACGTCGTTCCTCAGGGTAAAAGAGTACGAAGTCGCGTTTGCATTAGAGGACCAACTCTGTGCTAAAATGGGAGCAAAGCTGGAAGCGCTTTCATAGTTGAATACCAAAAGGCCCTGATATACATTGGTTTCAACTTCGGCTTCCCCGCTAAAGAAGCCAGTCGCAGGATCCATATTGTTCGGCGGAGCATTGTTAATCTCGACTATTTGGCTAGAATTTTTGGGCCCGGGAAGAGAAGAAGTTGTGCTAGTTGACGTAGTCGTCGAACTAGAAGGCGAGGTGGAGGTTGTAGTCGAAGATGTGGTTGACGTGCTTGACGTGGTTGAAGTCGAGGTCTTGCTGAGTGTCGAGGCGTAGTATATCCCGACTCCAGCAATTATGAGAATGACAATCACAACAACAACGGTAATCGTTCTTGATATCGCAAACGTCCTTGATTTTCCTTTGAAATTCTCTGAATTCATTTACGAGACATTGTTCGGAAATCCAACCCTCGTATTAAAAATATGCTATTCAACTAGAATATCTCCGCTTTAGTAGAGTGAGGAGGCTCCAGCGCAAGAGCTCGAGCTGGTGCTAGCCTCATGAGAATGCTTTTTTGGATACAGAAGAGTAACCGAAGGTGCGAATTTCGTCTTGAACTCAGCTTCGACCGGCGAACTCATTTCAAAAATCTCCTCGAACATCGGCAACGCTTCGAAAGAAATGGTGGAATTTTTCATTGAAATGCTCAGAATAAACTCCGTTAATCCCGCTGGCGGAGGACCAGGAGAATCGAAGCGCGCTGATTTCATCGAGAACTTTCTGAAAAAGGAAGGGTTCAAGGTTTCTCGTGTTGAAGCCATGGATCCAAATTTCGGCCCTCGCCCGAGTATATCAGCTGTGATTAAAGGAAAGGACCAATCGAGATGTCTGTGGATACTGTCGCACATCGATACTGTGCCGGAGGGCAACAGGAACCTTTGGCGTAGTGATCCTTTTGATCCCTTGGTAAAAGACGGAAAAATAATTGCAAGGGGTTCGGAGGATAACGGTCAATCTCTTGTCGCCAGCATTTTCGCGATGCGCGAGATAAAGAACCTGGGATTAGAGCTCCCCTTCAATTTCGGGATCTGGGCTGTTGCTGACGAAGAGTTTGGGAGTACATACGGTGTAAAATATCTGCTGAAAGAGGGGTACTTCAACAAAAATGACTTGATCGTCGTGCCAGACGCGGGTACACCCGAAGGCAAGTCGATCGAGATCGCGGAAAAGAACCTATTGTGGTTCAAGATCACCACGATTGGAAAACAGGTTCACGCCAGCCTTCCGAAGAAGGGGCTGAATGCTCACAGGATAGGTATGAATCTTGCAATTGAAATTGACGAAAGCCTTCACAGCAAATATACGGCGGTGAACGCTCTTTACGACGAACCTGAGTCGACTTTTGAGCCGACTAAGGTAGAGCCGAACGTGCCGAACGTCAACACCCTGCCCGGAAGCGACGTATTCTATTTTGACTGCAGGATTCTCCCGCAGTATAGCCTTGACGACGTACTTTCTGTCGTCCAAGAGAAGATAAAGAAATTCGAGAGCCAGTTTGAGGGCTCGAAAATTGAACTAGAGATTGTACAAAGGGATGACGCAGGGCCCCCAACCGGAGCAGACAGTCCGATTGCGAGAATGCTAACAAAGGCTATCAAGCGAGTGACTGGAAAAGACGCGGACCTGTTCGGAATTGGGGGGCAGACCGTTGGCAACTTGTTCAGGAGAGAGGGTATCCCGACAGCCGTGTGGAGTACTGTGGATGATGTCCCGCACGAACCAAATGAGTATTCCAAGATTGAAAATCTGATATCTGACACGAAGGTCTTTGCGGCAATTCCATTCGTCAACGAAGCTTAAGAATGGCTCGTCAGAGAATTTTGTAGCAATTTACTGGCAGGATAATGGCTTACCATGAATGTTCACACCGTTCTCGGAGATGTGCCATCCGAACAATTGGGAGTAACGACCTGCCATGAGCATCTACTGATTGATGCGACCTGCTTATTTTGTGATTCAAGTAATCATGAGAAGAAAGCTCTCGACGTACCGGTCACCGTTCAAATCTTGGGCGAATTGCGGAGGGACCCTTACCTTTCGCGAGATAATCTCCGTATGCTCGACGTCGAGCTCGCGTCAAAAGAAGCTGCTTATTTCAAGAAAGCTGGTGGAGGAACTATAGTTGACTGCACCAATATTGGATTGTCGCGGAATATAGAGTCTCTCAAAACGATTTCTGGAGCTACTGGTCTGAACGTAATTTCCGGCACCGGCTTTTACGTTGATGCGTCGCATCCCAAGTATGTGGGCGAGAAAAGTGCTGAAGATCTGGCAGAGTTGATGGTCCAAGAAATTATGCAAGGAGTTGATGGAACTGACGGGATAAAATGCGGCATCATCGGAGAGATAGGTACAGGTTGGCCGATCACTATCAATGAAGAAAAAGTCCTGAGAGCTGCCGCCTACGCACAGCAAAAGACAGGAGCTCCGATAAACGTGCACCCTCAATCCTTCGAAAAAAATTCTCATAAACTCTTGGACATTCTCCAAGATTCGGGCGCACAGGTCGACAAAGTGGTACTCAGCCACATCGACGAAGCAGGATACGATCCTGATTATGCATCATCTTTGGCAGAGCGTGGGTGCTACGTAGAATTTGACACGTTTGGTTTGGAGGTCTACTTTGACACCTGGGGCGCTCATGATCCAAGCGATTACGAGAGAGTTGCCGGAGTTCGTGAACTGGTTGGCCGAGGGCACGTCAAGAACATATTGCTGGGTCAGGACGTCTACCTGAAAATTTGCTTGAAGAAATACGGAGGCTACGGGTTTGACCATTTGTTGACACACATAGTTCCGATGTTCAGACAGGCAGGTATAGAGCAAGACCAAATTAACACAATGCTGGTTGAAAATCCGAAGCGACTGCTAGCGTTCTAAAGTCGCTGGCGCTGATCTCGCCAATTCAAGGATTGCAGCTTGGAAAAAGAAATTAAGACCATTCCCTTAGCGCGAGGTAGAAATTCTATGTCAAGTATAACGATTGGGGAAGTTTCCGCAGCGCCGGGTGAACTAAAGTGGGGTAGCGCGACTTGGGCAGAGCTTCGAGACGGAACAAAAGTTCACCTCCCGGTAATGGTAATGAACGGTGGAAAAGAGGGCCCGCGGATTCACATAAACGGCGCGACCCATCCAACCGAGCAGATCGGTGTGCACGCCCTCCACATTTTGCTCAGGGAGAAACTTTCCCCCGCGAAGCTCAGTGGAAGCATAGTTGCATTTCCGATCGCAAACCCGTTCGCACAACAGTTTTCGGACTATACCTCTCCTCACGATGGGATAAACATGGCGCGTGCCTATCCCGGTAGCAAAGATGGTACTCTTACCCAACGATTTGCAAATTTCATCTGGGAGGAATCCGCGAAATATTCTGACCTAGTTATAGATCAGCATGAAAACGCAAAAGACGCCCTAATGTTTGCCCTTGTGCATCAAGCGAAGGGCTCGGATGCCGAAAAGAAGGCCTTCGATCTTGCAAGAGCATTCGGTCTAACGGTTATAAAAAGCGGCAAGATGGCGCAAAATATGCCAGGCGTGTACTCGGCAAGCGGGGGCGAGGACATCGCGTCCCTAGCGATCCAAAACGGGACTCCAGCTTTCACACCGGAGTATGAGACAACCACGGACATTGGCTTCTCCGAACAAGATCCTGGAATCAAAGCTGCCCTAACAGGTCTTACAAATGTACTGGTCAAGCTCGGAATGATTGAAGGCACCATTCAGCAGCAAACTGGAATTAGGGTGATGGAAGGAGATTATGTCGCATGGGGAATGAACGTGTGCAAAAGGGGAGGGCTTACGCGTAGGCTGGTGAAGACCGGCGTAAAGCTGCCAAGGGGCACACCAATATCGGACACCTATGATCCTTTCGGAAACCTTGTAGAGCGAGTAACAATGCCAGTTGACGGCTATGTGTGGGGGTGGAACGTGGGGGTTCCTCCGTGGTGGAACTGGAGTGTTGCTTCTGGAGATCCGATTGCGTTTATTTTCCAAGATGAAAGTGATGCGAGCAGGTAGCGGTTGAATCGTATTTAACGGACAAAAAGCTCAATCTCAGCCATGAGTCAATCCCCGTAGTACACGCTGGTTATTCAGTATTATTGATCTAGAACTTCTAATCTCGTAGCGATTGCATCATATGATGCCTGACGTCGAGAAGATGCCTCGCAGGGTCTGGATCAATTGCTTTTCTTTCGGGAGAATTGTAGTACTTTTGGTCTGCGTCTTCAAAGGTACCTTCACCGTCCCAGCGCAGAATCCAGACAAATCGATCCCCATCCTCGGATTTCCAAGCGCCGACGATTCTAAATCCGAATCTCTGTCGCAACGGAACGATCTTGTCATTCCATTCTTTCAGCCACTCTTCCATTTCACCTGGCTTCACAAGATAATCCCTTAACTGATGTCTTTTCAAGAGAAACGCCAACCTCGATTTGGCTAAGAATTGTATTTTTAAAATAAGATCAGGCTACTTTGCTTCATGGCTGACACTAATGCGACGATTTTCGTGCAATCCAAACTTCCTCAGAGGGCCATCGCCTCGACCACGCAAGGTTCACAAAAGGATACTCTGTCGTGGCTGATTCCGACGGCCGGAGTTCCAAGAGATTTTCAATTTCAAACTTGTTTGCCCTAAGTAGGCGGATCCAGTCTCCATAGCCCAAATGAAATTCCACGGCACCGTCTGAGTCAGGCCACTCGAAGCGGTGCATGCCAAAGTAATCTCGAAGAAGCTCAGCAGTTGCAGAGCCTTCGTCATCTCGTTCTTTCATGCAGAGAATCAGGATGCTTCCATTGCCAAGGAATATGAGCTGTCCTCCGGGGCGCAGGAGGCGCGACGCCTCGGGTATCCATTTGTATGGGTCGCACCAGATGCACGCGCCGTACTCGCTAATTGCCAAATCAAAACTTGAATCGGGTAGAGGTACTTTCTCCGCGTTGCCGTGGATGAGTGGAAAGAAGATACCGTGTTCTTGCTGAAAAGCCCTTGCCGTCTTTAGTTGCTCGGCCGAGTTGTCAATTCCTGTGACTTTAGCTCCCCGCCGGGCGAGCCACGACGATACATACGCGGTCCCGCAACCGAGCTCGATGACCTCGAGCCCTTTCACGTCGGGCAAGATGTGTGCTTCTGACTCTGGTATGCTCCATATTCCCCAGTAGGGTTCGCTCTGCCAAGCTCGTCGACCAGCCTCCACGTAACGAATCGCATATTTGTTCCACGCTACCCGGTTTCGCAAGACATGGTCCGGAAGATATTCACTCAATTCAGTTCGGAGTCTACGCTTCCGAAAGGAGAGTTTAGGTTTTCTGCCTTGTTAGGCGCTTACGTCGTAGAGTCCCAAGCTTTAAGGCCGAACTGGCTCAAGGATGGACAGTCTTGAGTCTGAATTCGCCTGGTTTCAGATCCAGTCCATCAATACCCATGCTCCATGTAACCGATGGCTTAATCCTGAGATATTTTCCCGGGCCGAATATTCCTTTGTGTTCCATCACCTCCGCAGTGCCATAGACTTTCACGCACCTTGGGTGCCAAGGATCAACTGATTTTAGATCATCTACAACCAGCGACACCTTGTTGTTCCCGCTCTTTATGTTTCTGTACTTGTTAGTCCTGAAGAAAATATCTTGGCTGTGGCTCCCGATCCAAAAATATTTCCCGTCGTATTCAAACCCTACAGGTACGACGTCTGGGCGGCCGCTCTTTGACACGGTCGCAATTCTTGCCAGTCGCTGACTTTTTAGATAATTTGTTTCTGCCTCGGACAACAATCCTACTTCTTCCTCAATTGCATTCAAGCTCCTAAAGGGCGTATATAGTGACTGGGTTCGACAACCCGAAACACGAAGTCTAGTTTTCTTAGAGCATGCAGGCAAAACAGTATTATGGCGATACCTAACTCGCGAATCTTGGTCTTGGGTGTTAGCTCCCCCGCTTCAAAAATGTAAGCCTCGACACTGATCGCTCTGTTCACAAGATCGCATTTAACGAAATCTCGTCTGACTAGATGGTCTGGGTAATCTGCAATTCTAGAGCCATCCTCATTGGTAGTTCCAACCGCGAAAGTAAATTCTTTGAGAGCTGGTTTAAATTCTTCCGCTTTTGAAATTTCCGCTTCAATCTCACTGAGTTTGACCTCCCTATCTTTGCATTGAATCCCCGCGTAATCACCTTTGAAATACTGGGGGCGCCCATAGATATCGACGCCATTCTGTCTTTGTCCTGAGCGTCCATTTCTGACTACAGTGTGATCATCCCACATTTCCTAGAAGACATCAGCAACAATGTCCTCAAATTCATTCCAAGAACTCGGCGGTGGAATCTCCCAAGTAATCGAGAAAGT